>CANCEU010000007.1 GCA_947375185.1 Chitinophagaceae bacterium | reverse complement strand
AAAAATAAGCCCCGGTTCATTTACCGAGGCTTATCTAATGCCCTTATATAAATTTAAATATTATTGTTTTTGTATACTCTTACTAAATCCAAATGATTAATGGGCGATACAATCATTGGGACAGCCTCCACAATAACATCACTTTTTTCAAGTCCAAATGCTTTTTCATCACTTTGACCTAATTGTTTCAATTGGAAATAGCCTCTTAATAATAAACTATCTCTTAAAGCAAATTCATTTTCAATTGAAAGAAATTTCTCAATCACAACAAATTTAAAGTCAGGCTCCGCATTATATTTAGTACTGCCATCAGGACGAATGTGCAAATTCAATTCTTGTTTTGCTACTAATTCCTGTACAATTCTCTTGAAATAAATTTCTGTTTTGGGTTGAATTCTAAAACCTAAGTTGATGTTTACTTTAATCACTTTATCATCAACTAATTCCGAAACATCATAATTCATTGTAAATGGCTCTTCGGTTCGATTAATATGCAAAAACCAGTAAACATCTGCGCGCTTAGGTTTTTTAGCAAAGATTGATTTTATAATTTTTTCTTCGATCTGACCTCTACTATTCGCTTTTGTTAAATAAATAAGATGTGTCGAAAATTTTTCAATCTCATCATCCTGGCTTAATTCAATTAATTGATTTGTATACTTTCCAATTTCAACAAATTTTACAAATTTGTTATTAATTTTTCGAGCATAGTACCAAACATACATGGTCAAGAAAATGAATAATTCAAAAAACAGGAACATCCATCTTTCCTTAATTTTAGCAACATTTGCAATAAAGAATGAAATTTCGACAATTGCAAAAAGCCCAATTACTAGTGTTACATAAATTTGATCCCATTTTAATCTATATTTCAAATAGAAATTTAATAAGACAGTAGTCATCATCATTGCAACCGTAATTGAAAAACCATAAGCGGCCTGCATTGACATAGAAGTTTTAAAATACACAATCATAAGTATACATCCAAACCATAAAATACTATTTACACTTGGTATGTAAATTTGTCCTTTAATATCAGATGGTTGACGCACAGTAACTCTTGGCCAAAAATTTAAGTTCATTGCTTCACTAACCAAGGTAAATGATCCACTAATTAATGCTTGTGAAGCTATAATAGTTGCAGCAGTGGCAATAATAACACTCGGCAACAAAAACCAGTGGGGAATCATTTCAAAAAATGGATTTAACCCATGTAATGTGGCATTATTTACCTCATCTATACTTTTGAATTTCATAATCCAAGCAGCCTGTCCAATATAATTAATAGTTAAACTCAACTTTACAAATATCCAAGTAAGTCTAATATTTTTTACTCCACAATGACCCAAATCACTATACAATGCTTCAGCTCCTGTGGTTGCTAAAAATACTGCGCCCAATAACCAAAATCCTTTAGGGTACTTAACCAATAATTCATATCCATAGTAAGGATTTAGTATTTTTAAAATGGATGGATTTTGGAAAACATAACTAGCACCAATAATCAAAATCATAAAAAACCACAATGCCATAATTGGACCAAAAAACTTTCCAATTAGATGGGTGCCGAACCTTTGAAAAAAGAACAAGGCGGAGATAATTGCTACCGTAATTCCAATGGTGAGCGCATTTCCAGGAACAATTATTTTCTCCAAACCATTCACCGCATTCAATCCTTCAATTGCAGATGAAACTGAAATGGGTGGTGTAATTATACCATCTGCAAGCAAAGTGGTGGCTCCCAATATGGTAATGATTGCTAAGCCTTTGCTATATCTCTTAACCAATGCAAACAGAGAGAATACGCCCCCTTCACCATGGTTATCGGCGCGCAATGTTAACCATATATATTTTACTGTGGTTTGAAAAAATAGGGTCCAAAAAATTAAACAAACTCCACCGAATACTAAAATTTCATCAATTTTTCTATCTCCCACTACTGCACTTAATACATATAATGGACTTGTTCCAATATCACCATATATGATACCTAGCGCTACTAAAAGGGTTGCAATGGTAACTTTATTACTAACCGAATGCTGATTGTCCATTTTATTGATTTAGGGCACAAAGTTTGACTATAATGCATCACTAAATAATAAATTAAACATGTACAGTATAAAGATTTTATAAAGATTGACTTATAAGTTTAAATGAATCGATATCCAACCCCGCTTTCGGTTACAATGTGTTGAGGTTTAATAGGATTTTGTTCGATTTTTTTTCGGATGGTGCCCACAAAAACTCTCAAATACTGAGTATCCGACTGATAACCCACTCCCCATATTTCTTTTAAAATATATTGATGGGTCAATACTCTTCCTGCATTTTTTGCAAATAAAATGAGTAGTTTATATTCAGTTGCCGTCAACTTTACATTTTCATTATTTGCAGTTACAGTACGAGCTAGCAAATCAATTTGCAGGTCATTAAATGATAAAACTGTTTTATTGTCTTCTATTTTATTTCTATTTAAACAAGCTCTAATTCTTGCTAATAATTCATTAGTTCTAAATGGCTTTGTAATATAATCGCTTGCGCCGTTATCTAAAGCTTTTACAATTTCCTCTTCATTGTCAAGTACCGAAATGATTATGATAGATTGATTGTACCAGTTTTTTAATTCAACTAACAAATCCTGTCCGCTCATATCAGGAAGACCTATGTCTAAAAGAATTAAATCAGGTGGATGGTTAGCTGCCAATTGAAGACCCATTGCCGCGGTCTCGGCTTGTCGCACTTTATAACCTTGACTTTCTAAATTTATTTCCAAAAGTTTTCTTATTTGTGGCTCATCGTCAATGATGAGTATCTCTTCTTTATTCATTATTAATATTATTTAAATAAGAGAAGTCTGCAGGTAATTTGATGATAAATCTTGCTCCTTCATTTTCATTTGATTCTAAATTGATGATGCCATTATGCGCTTCAACAAAACCTTTAGCAATTGATAACCCTAAACCTGATCCACCTGTTTTGTGATGTGGTAATCTATAAAACATTTTAAAAACATTAGGCTGCTCAGCAGCTGGGAAACCTGGACCATTATCAACAATATCTATTTGACATTGCTCATCAACTATTTTTACTTCAATTTGAATAACGGTCCCTTTAGGTGTATATAAAATGGCATTATAAATTAAATTATACAGCACTTGCTCCATCAACAGGCTGTCAATTTTCATTAATGGCAAACTTTCATTTGTGACAAATTGAATTTCATATTCCTTCGACTTATCATCTAGCTTTGAAAGCACAATATGAATTACTTCATTTATATCCGTCCAGTCTAATTTTAATTTAATACTACCAGACTCAAGACGACTCATATTTAATAAATTTTCCACTTCTTTATTAAGTCTCAGTCCTGCAATCTGAATTTGATTTATTAATTCTATTTTATTATTATCACTTAACTCCGCATTATTTTCTTTGATGGTATCAACAGCTCCAATAATTGCAGCAATTGGTGTCTTAAGTTCATGGGAAAGTGAATTAAGTAAGGTATTATAAAGCTTAATTGATTTTTCTTTATCTGCTTTATCTCTGTCTAATTTTTCAGATTCCTTTATTTTAAAACTCAATGTCGTATGCACCAACGCAATAATAAAATACATCAAAAACATTAAGCCATCTTCCCCATTTGCAATATGAAATGTAAATAAGGGTGGGATAAAAAAGAAGTTCCAAATTAATGCACTTAAAATTGCCGAGATTATAACTGTAAGTATGTCAAAAATTAATGCAAACAACGAAACAACCATTAACAATACAAGCGCTGGTATACGATATCCCCAAATAGGAACTGAATAAAATAAGACAATAGAAACTCCAACAACAATAACTATGCTGATTGGAAGTTGAAATCGTTTTAATAGAAAACCTTGTCTTGTTATAAATTGCGCCATGCCTGTAAATTAAATCAAAACTAGACCGAATATTATAAAGAAGTTGTAAATATTTACTTTGTACTTTTGGTAATTCAAAATACCTATATGTCTATTTTATTCTCCCCACTTCCCCTTAAATCAATTACACTTAAAAATAGATTAGCCATTTCACCCATGTGTCAATATTCGGCTAAAGACGGTTTCCCAAATGATTGGCATTTGGTGCATTTAGGGAGCAGGGCTGTGGGTGGTGCCGGACTCATTATTGCGGAAGCCTGTGCGGTAGTGCCCGAAGGCAGAATTTCTCCGTTTGATATCGGAATTTGGAAGGACGAACATATTGAATCGCATTTACGTATCACACAATTTATAGAAAGTCAAGGGGCCGTACCTGCCGTTCAGTTGGCACATGCAGGCCGAAAAGCCAGCTGCGATACTCCTTGGAATGGCGGAGGGTATTTAAATTTAGACAAAGAAGGCTGGCAAATTGTTGGACCAAGTGAAATTCCTTTTAAACCTGGAGCGCCTACACCACATTCACTTTCCATTGAGCAAATAGCACAAGTGATAAAATCATTTCAGTTAGCTGCTGAGCGAAGTTTAAAGGCAGGCTATAAAATTATTGAAATTCATGCAGCACATGGATATCTCATTCACCAATTTCTTTCCCCATTAAGCAACCTTCGAACCGATGATTATGGTGGTACTTTTGAAAACAGAATTAGATTGTTATTGGAAGTAGTTGATGCAATTCAAAAGGTTTGGCCTACAACCCTTCCCTTATTTGTTCGGATATCAGCAACAGACTGGAGCGAGGGCGGATGGGATTTACCTTCATCAATTGAACTGGTAAAATTGTTAAAGCAAAAGGGGATTGATTTAATTGATACCTCTACTGCAGGAAATATTTATGACGCCCAAATTACGGTAGGGCCAGGATATCAGGTTCATTTTGCAAAGGCTATAAAAAAAGAAACAGGAAGTTTAACCGGCGCAGTGGGTCTTATTACAAATGCGCTACAAGCCGAGGAAATTTTACAAAATGAATCTGCTGATTTAATTTTAATAGGTAGACTGTCACTTAGAGATCCCTATTTTCCGCTAATCGCAGCCAAGGAATTAAATGAAACTATTAAGTGGCCATTGCAATATGAAAGAGGCAAAATTTAAAATATAATTTATAGACTAACTTTATCAAATAATAATTAAAACAATAAAACATGTACCCAACTAAATCTTATGCTGCATTATCAGCTACTACTCCACTCGAAGCTTATTCATTTGAGCGTCGTACTGTTGGAGAAAAAGATGTACAAATTGAAATTTTATATTGTGGCGTTTGTCATAGTGATTTACACCAAGCAAAAAACGAATGGGGTGGCTCCATTTACCCAATGGTGCCAGGTCACGAAATTGTTGGTAAGGTAATAAATGTGGGCTCCGGTGTTACAAAGTTTAAAGTGGGTGATTTGGCAGGTGTTGGCGTAATGGTGGATAGTTGTAGGCATTGTGCAAGCTGTAAACAAGATTTAGAAAATTATTGTGAAGAAGGAATGACTGGCACTTATAATGCCAAAGAAAGAAATGGCAATGGTATTACAATGGGCGGATACTCCACTCAAATTGTAGTTGATGAACATTACACTGTGCATATATCTGAAAAATTAAATTTAGCTGCAGTGGCTCCTTTACTTTGTGCTGGTATTACTACTTACTCGCCACTTGTATTTGCAGGTGTAAAAAAAGGAATGAAAGTAGCGATTGTAGGATTAGGTGGACTTGGGCATATGGGTGTAAAATTTGCAGTTTCATTCGGAGCTGAAGTAACCGTAATTAGTACTTCTCCAAACAAAGAAGCAGACGCTAAAAAATTAGGTGCTACGCATTTCTTAGTAAGCACCAACGAAGCTGATATGAAAAAATATAGCAACTATTTTGATGTTATTCTAGACGCTATTTCTGCAAATCATGACTATACCCAATATTTGAATTTATTGGCATTAAACGGAAAATTGATGGTAGTGGGTTTGCCAACTGAAGCACCAAAAGTACAACCCTTCTCATTGGTTTCAAATCGAAGAAGTGTGGTTGGATCTTGTATTGGTGGAATAAAAGAAACTCAAGAAATGTTAGACTATTGTGCCGAACATAATATTGTTTCAGATATTGAAGTGATCCCTATGCAAAACATAAATGAAGCATATGAGAGAATGTTAAAAGGAGATGTGAAATATCGTTTTGTAATCGATTTAGCTAGTTTGAAAGATTAATTTTAAAAAGCACACTCATAAAAAAGCCGACTCAATTGAGGCGGCTTTTTTATGTAATTTAAAATTACTTTATGATGTCTTGGATGATTCTAAGATGATGTTTTGTATGGATGCCTAAAAAATGTAAAGTTTGACGCTTATTCAAATTCCCAAAAATAGGATGTAAGAAAAATTGATTTTTAGCACAATTATTAAGTTCCGAGATTGCTTGTTTTGCCTTTTCGATACTATCAATTAAAACAGCTTGATCAATTTGCGATTGAGGCATTACAGCTGCTGGCGCTTTTGCGCGACCTCTGGGGAATTTTCCAGTAATAAATACAAATAATTTCTTAAAATTAAACTTGCTGTTGTATTGCTGGGGTTTAGATTGCTTAATCGTTTCAGTTATTTTAATAATTACCAAACATGCATGTTCAATATGCCAAGCAATATTAACTTCAGAAATTGCATTATCAGCTTGTTCAGAATTAGGTACATGAGCACCTAATTGATCAACAATAGCAAGTAATTTTTTCATCTTTCAATAATTAAGTAAAAGTATTAAGTAGTTTTCTTTGGAGGCAACGCAAAAGCTTTTGCTTCGTGGGCAAATTGACCATTGTGTGCACCATCACAAAAAGGTTTGTTTTTACTTAGTCCGCAACGGCATAGTCCTATCACTTCTCTTCCTGCTAAATCATAAGTGTTACCTTCTCTATCAACTATTGTGAAATCGCCCTCCACTTTTAAAGAACCATTGTTGTTAATTGTAATTTTTGTAGACATGTTGTTTATTTTTGAAATTGAAAATTAAGTCAAATAAAGGAATTGACATAAACTAATATTAATTAAGTTCGAATGGGATCATCGATTTTGTATCCTTGGAATTACTACCTAATAAAAGTTTATACTTACCTGGATATAAAATCCATTTATTTAATTTTATATCCCATTTTTTTAATTCATCAACGGGGATAGAAATGCTGACATTTTCAGAAACTCCTTTTTTAATTTCAATACGTTTAAAATATTTTAATTCTTTAATTGGCATTCTTTCCAAATTCGGGTATTCAACATACGCTTGAATCACTTCGGCCGCATCCATATTTCCTATATTACTAATTGTGGTTTGAACCGCTATAGTATCTTGTAATTGATAATTCGTTTTGTTACTAACTGTGTTTTTGTACTCAAAAATTGAATAACTCAACCCATAACCAAACGGATAGGCAACTTCACCATCATAGTATCTGTATGTTCGCCCCTTCATTGCATAATTTTTATAATCAGGCAAATCGCTTACCGATTTATAAAATGTAATTGGCAATCGTCCCGAAGGTGAAATTTTACCTAATAAAATATCTGCTAAAGCATTTCCACCTTGTTCACCAGGATACCAAGCATAAATAATAGCATCAGCATAGGGTTCAATACTTGCAACATCCACATTACTGCCTGCGGTAATCACCACTATGATTGGCGTTTTAATACTTTCTCTCAATTTTCTCAAGTATACAATTTCACTTGCAGGCAAACTGATATTTGTTTTGTCTCCACCTGATTTTGACAAAAATGCATCACCTGCCTCGCCTTCCAGCACAGGAGATAACCCCATAACAGCAATAGTGAGCTTGGCATTGCCAGCTGCCCAAATACCCCCAAAATGACTGGTATCATTATAATCGCAACCCAAATCATATTCAATCCTAGTAGCAGGATCCATGGCATTGGTGATGCCTTCTACAAAATTAACTGCCTTATTTGTAAGTCCATGATAGTTCCCGATTAATGCATCATAGGATGTTGCATTGGGCCCAACAATCATGATGCTTTCATATTTATCTTTAGAAAATGGCAATACATTATTTTTATTTTTTAATAAAACAATACTTTGTTGTGCTACTTTTTTTGACAATTCAATATGTGTATTATTATGTATACTATCAACATTGTAATTTATATAGGATGATTTTTTGATGTCATCATAAAATCCTAACTTAAATTGCGTTGCTAATAAGTTTGCCAAGGTTGCGTCAATTTGTTTTTCAGTAATTAATTTTTGTTCAACCGCTTTTAGTGCGTCTTTTTGCAAAATAGTAGAGCAGTCCAAATTAATGCCAGCTTTGATTGCAGCAGCTGCTGTAGCAACATTACTTGAAGTTGCTTGATGACTTTCGTAAACGCCATCCAATGCACCACAATCGGTTACCACATGTCCTTTAAAACCCCACTCTTTTCTCAAAATAGTATCTAAAAGTTTTGCATTTATCGAACTTGGCACGCCGTTAATGCTATTATACGCACTCATCACAGATTCCACTCCCGAACCTACTAATTTTTGAAACGCATATAAATAAGTTTCTCTTAAATCTTTTTCGTCCACAATGGCATCAAATTTATCTCGCTCAGCTTCGGGACCACTATGAACCGCAAAATGTTTTGCTGTAGCTGCTGTTTTTAAATGTAACGGATCATTTCCTTGCATTCCTTTTACAAATGCTACCCCCATTTTAGCAGTTAGGTAGGGATCTTCACCATAAGTTTCATGTCCGCGTCCCCAACGTGGATCTCTAAAAATATTGATATTAGGAGACCAAAAGGTAAGACCCATATATTGCAAATGACGATCTTTTGCAATCGCTAAATTGTACTTGGCCCTGGCTTCAGTTGAAATTACATTTGAAACTTCGCCCACCAATTCATCATTAAAAGTGGCAGCGAGCCCAATTGATTGCGGAAAAATAGTTGCAGTACCCGCTCTTGCAACGCCATGCAATGCTTCATTCCACCAATTGTATGCGGGAATTCCTAATCGGGGGATTGAACTGCTATTATATCCCAATAAAGATACCTTTTCGGATAAAGTCATTTGCGCAATCAAATCTTGAACTCGAACTTCAATTGGCAGTTTTTGATTTTTAAACTTACTGAATGACTGTGCATTTACTAATTGGATCATTGTCAAAAATAATAGCCCAATAAAAATTCGATGCTGATATTTTTTTTTCATTTCACGAAAATTATAATTATGATCAATTTAAGATAAAAAGAGAAAGAATTAGCTAATTTCATGCTAAATATAAACACATGTTAATGATGCTAGTAAATTTAAGTTGGATACATAATTCCTATGTAGAAATAATTTTAAGAACTGTTTCTGTATATGTTTTTATGATTCTTGCTATACGACTTTTCGGTAAAAAAGAATTAGCACAATTGTCCGTAATCGATTTAGTATTTATTTTACTCATTAGCAACGCAGTTCAAAATGCAATGGTGGGGCCAGACACATCGCTAAATGGAGGATTGGTAGCAGCGGGATCCTTATTTTTGGTAAATTTTACCTTAAAAAAACTACTTTACCGTAGCAAGCATTTAAGTGAAATATTACAAGGGGAATCTATCTTGTTAATTTATGATGGCAAGGCGAATATTGAAAATTGTAAGAAAGCTGAAATTACAATGCAGGAATTAGAAGCAGCGGTCAGAGAACACGGCGCGCGCGATATACAAAGAGTGGATCTTGCAATTTTGGAAGTAGATGGTAATATCAGTGTCATCAGTGAAGATTATCAAACTAGATCAAAAATAATGCACCCAAGAAAACATAAATTCAAAGGACGCTTAGCGCAGAATTAATTGTTTCCAACTGCTATTTTTTTGTTGATTTGCTCTCCAGTAACAGTTACTCCCGAAATATTGATTGTATAATTACTGGGACTATCCGAAGTGTAAAAACTAATTGAAGCTTTTCCATTTAAATTGGTATACAAATGTCCATTCCAATATAGTGTTGACCTAGCATCTTTCACTACATTCGATTTTATAAAAAGATCATTATAATCAGGTGCAGTAAAATTAGGTGCCAAATGATATGACTTTGAATTGTACTGAATAGTCCCATAATTCTCAATATGGTTCCTGAAATTAGAAACACGATGTGTATTTACAATAATCACTCCATTGCTTGACCTTGTTCCATAATAAGCAGCTTCGGGGCCTTTTAATACCTCAACGAAGTCAATGATATCTACTGGAATTTTAGTCAATTCTTCCAATACCGGACTTGAATTAATATGCAATACATTTTCGGTATCAGTAGCTGGATCATTTCCACCTGCAACCATTACTCCATCTACAATTAAAAGAGGTTCATCCTTAGCGCTTACCGTAAATGAAGTCATGCCCCCAAGGCTAATAAATCCCCCTCTTAAATGTAGGCCAGGTATCATAAGCATTGCATTTCCTGCATCGGTGTTGGTCATTTTTTGAATCGATTCTCCAGTCATTACCTGCGAAAAGCTACTTACCCTTTTGGTGGTATTGTAGCTATTTGACTTTATTGAACTTTTAACAACAACATCCTTTAACCATTCTTTACCACGCGTGATATAAGTTGTGTCAGTTTTTATGGTTCTAAAATTGGCTACAATTTCAGATTGCTGCGGTGACAATTTTAGCTTAAGCTGAACGGGTGTTGCAACAGCAGGAAATTTAGAAATTAAATCCACTATAATTTTTTCATCTACAATGTTCCCTTTTAAATTACTTACTTGCAGCGTAAAAGGAATACTGTCATAATGTAATGGGATCTTAAATTTAAATTTACCTTCCTTAGTAGTGGTATCAGTATCAAATAAATTTATTTTTTTATTGGAATACAATGTTACTATTCTATTAGGAACAGGTATTTTTTTTCTGTTTAAAACTGTTCCTTCTATCAACTCAAATTCAGCTTCTGATTTCAATTCATGTTCATTCAATATTCTGTCTTGGTTTATTTCCTTTACATTAAGTCCTGTATATATTGGCGAAGTCGTAAGCATTATTAAATCATTGAGCTCCAAATTAGTTTCGGTTACACTTACAATAGGACCATCTTCATAAATTAGATCTTTCACCATTTTATCATCTGTTACTGACACTGATAATGCTGCAAACATGGGATGAAAAACTGAATCGCCAACAAAAATGTCCATGTTTACTTTTTCTCTAGGATTGTACTTAGATTTATCCGTTACAACTTTTACTTGTTCGGTTGTATTTGAAACATAAAAAGAACGCTCACTTAATATATTTCCATGTTCATTTATCAACAACAATTTTGCTTCGCCTACAGGAAAAGCCAATTTAGGGACATTTAACTCAAACATGTCTACGCCTACTCCCACAAAACATAAGCTGTCTTTGCTTATCCCTAACAAATAGGAATTAATTCCTTTTTTATACAAAGAGTCTCCCTGTGAAACTACCACTTTCAAGCTTAATGGAGAAGTTTGCTTAATAGCAATTTGGCTTCCATAATGAGCGCTTTGTTGCAAGGTTTGATAAAAAATATTTTTGCCAACTTGAATATGCGCTGTGTAAATTTTATGTTGCCCTACATGAAAATTAAATTTTCCTAATCCTGTTAAACTATCTGTTTTAAACCAAGTAATTGCTGAGCTATCAGCATTATCAGTGATATAACCCTTTACTGAAATTGGTTTGCCTGTTTTAGTAACTGATTTAACGCCAAATACTTCCGTAATACCTGTAATCACCGAAGCCCCTTCGGGATAAAATGAAACAATTGGGTCCTCTTTTTCAACAGATTTGATTGACTTTGTTAAATTTAGCTTTGCAGTATATTTAGTATTCACGATGTAAATTGGCTTCACAAAAATTCCTTGAAGATTAGATTTAAGCATGGTACTTGTATAAGCCCTAAGCCAATAATGTCCTTCGGGGATGGAGTCAGATATTCTTACAAACCCTTCGGTATGCTCCGAAGGTATATTTAATAACAACTTTGCAATTGCCGTATCTCTTTCATCAACTATGTCAACATACAAATTTTGACTATGGGAATAAAATTTACCAGACACCTTGTTAGTAACCCAAGCTTTAAACCACAAGTCTTCGCCAGCAGCATAGTACCATTTATTTGTTTGAACATTAATAACTTCAGACTTGTCTTTTTGTATTGCTTTTATTAATTGTCCTGCGATTGTGTCCACTTGATTAATACCTTGTGCCTGTGCACATGCAAAAGCACTGACCAAAACAATTAGCAAGCATATTTTTTTATAAGCAATCATACTATTAAGCGTTATCGTACCTGAAATTAAAAAAAAGGGGGATTGAACGCTTAAATATTATATAAATGGTTAAAAATTATTGAAAAGCTTAATTTTGGGATATTATGGAGCCACTTTATGTAAGACTGATTCAATTTGCAAAAAAGTATGTATGCGTACTGTTCTCACTTGCGATTGCCTTTTGCCTTATTAGGATATATGAATATGTGCTTATTGCTCACAAGTCTTTTATTAGTTACGCATTCTTATATGAGTGCATAGGTTTGCTATACGATTGTTGGATAATATCGCTGTATGGTATATTTCTAGCGCCTGTAATTTGCTTAATTTGGCTATCAAACCAAAAAATTGCGATTGCTATATTCCATGTTTTAAACGCACTTTTAATAATAACCTATATTTCATTATTGATTGTTTTTTCGGAGCGGAATACACCCTTTGATCATGAAATTTATACACGCAGTATTCAAGAGTCATGGACAACTTCTAAACAAATGATGACGAGTAGTTTAGTCGTATTTATTCCTTTTATAATGTACATCGGAGCTTACTTTTTTATTTATAAAAAATGGTTTAAGCATTTGACTATGAGCAAAAGAAGCTTTCAAATTACTTTATTGATAATGTTTTTTTTATTCATTTTTATTGGGTATGCAAATCCTAATGAAGATCAATTTGAACAAGAGAAAGCTTATTATTTTACTGCAAATAAATTCACCTACTGGGTTAATGATACTTACCAATATTTTAAAAATATTAACCAATTTAATTCAGACAAGTTAAGTCCTGAAGCGCTCAGAAAAGAAATTGATTTTTATCAAGCAAATCAGGGGTTTGCATTTACAAGTAAAGAATATCCACTTTTAAGAAAAAATGAAAACAAGGATGTATTAGGTAGTTTCTTTAATTTAAACCCTACAACGCCTCCTAATATTGTGATTATAGTGGTTGAAGGTTTATCTAGAGATTTTAGTGGCGCAAATGCTTATGCAGGAAGCTTTACGCCATTTTTAGACGATTTATCAAAAAAGAGTTTGGTATGGGATAATTTTTTAAGTACTGCCCCAGGGACCTTTGCAGCACACCCAGCTATTTCTGGATCTTTGCCATATGGCAAAAGAGGTTTTTCAGTGATCAATGTAATGCCTGATCATCTTTCACTAATTAAAATTTTAAGAGGAAATGGGTATCATTCAAAATTTTTAATTGGCTTTAATCCCGACTTTGATAATATGGGAGGATATATGCGTTTACAAGGAACGGATATGATTTTACAAGATTATCCTGCTAAATATAAAATGATGGGCATTGGCGCTGAAGGTTGGACAATGGGCTATCCCGATGACGCCTTGTTTAATAGAAGTTTCGAAGTAATGGATTCGCTTAAGCATCAGCCCTATTTAAATATTTACCACACTGGGACAACACATATGCCCTATTTGTTTGATCAACAAGCAGAGTATGGAAAAAAGTTTGACAAAAAAATACAAGGCATTCCCAATAGTAATCCAATTAAGAAGACACTAAAAGAAACCAAGCAAGTATTAGTAACCTATATGTTTTCTGATGACTGCTTAAAAGATTTTTTTAAAAAATATGCAAAGAGACCTGAATATAGCAATACGATTTTCTTTATTATGGGTGATCATCATATTGGCTCCTTTCCATCTACAAATGGACTAGACGATTATCATGTTCCTTTGATTGTTTATTCTCCAATGATTAAACAGCCTAAGAAATTTTACAGTATTAATTCACACAATAACATAGGCCCAACTATTACCAATATGGTTTTAGCGAATTATTCACAACTTCATAATGTTCCTGATGAAGTGCATTGGCTAACTGATGTAATGGATACTGCGCAAGCTTTTAGGAATATTCACTCAATGCCTTTCATGGAATGGAGTAGAGAAATTAGTGACTATATATACAAGGACTATTATTTATCAGGTAAGCAAATCTATAAGATTGATTCCAACCTAGGTTTGACAAAAATAAAAAACGATACCTTAAAGGAACATGTCACAAAATTAATAAATAACTATAAGTTGATTAATGACTATGTCACTACTAAAAATAAAATTTATCCAGCCAATAGATCTTTTGGTACAATGCCGAAAGATTTACTACTAGATTACAAAAACCCTGCAGCACAAATCATAAACACCAATAGTTCGGACACTTCTTTAATGCCTGAAATAAAAGTTCCATCAGCCTACAAATACCTATATATTGAATTGCATGCAAAAATCAATTTATTGCTACCAGGTGTTGAGGATCAGCCTGCATATAGATTTGCATTGATAGATACGACAAGGGGAAATAGAAATTTTGTTTTTTGGACAAACCACAATATTGTGCAAATGGCAAAAGGGGATTACATTGAAAAGCAATGGA
This sequence comes from Chitinophagaceae bacterium, assembly GCA_947375185.1. GTDB lineage: Bacteria > Bacteroidota > Bacteroidia > Chitinophagales > Chitinophagaceae > Sediminibacterium. The sequence goes on along the minus strand of CANCEU010000007.1, from coordinate 50,184 downwards.
ATGACGTTTCTGTAACAGATATGATGACACTAGATAGTTACAAAAAATTCAAGAATTTAATTTTTGATTTATCTTTTTACAATGGCCGCACTATTAATCTTCAAATGAAAGATTTGAATTTAAAAGTTTACGGAGTCAAATGATAAACCCTTATCTGCTTTGTTATTGGCTCATAGTTTGACTTCACTGAAATAGTATTATAAGGTAATGTAGGAAAAAATATATCGGTCATTACGGTTAAGCCAAAATCGGCAAACATTTCAATGGAAGTGTTATCAATAATTACTTTTAATCTATTTAGTATTTTACTATTGCTAATTCTTGGCGCAAAATGTTTGGTTGCAAATTCATTATGAAAATCATGAACGCCTGCAGCAGTTCGATCAACAAAGTATTGATTACTAATTGAATCGTACCCAAAATCTAAATGCTCTCCTAGTTTATTGGACAAGGTAATTGTGAAACTATGAATTGGCGTTTCGGACATGTTTAAAATGAAGGGAGCGTTAATTTCTGTTACTCCCTTAACATTAATAGGTGTGCCTTCTGGAAATATACTTGGCATTGACGCTAAATACGTTTCTCCATCAACGTCTTGTATTTTTAAGGTTCTTGGCACAGTCATTGCGCTTCTCCATTTCACTGTTGGCACTTGCTGAGCATACATCCAATTACTCATCCAGCCAATGGAAATTGGATTGCCTCCAAAATTTGAAAAAGTAACGCCTGCATAATTATCGGCTCCGTAATCCATCCATTTTGTTTTTGTTGAATTGCTGTTAAAAATATGTCCATCAAATTTGCCAATAAAATATTGTGTTGCCGAACCTTTATTGGGGCCTCCAGGGTTGATGCTCGAAGTAAGTACCCAATAGGTTTTGTTATTCAATTTTAAAGGGAATAAATCAGGGCATTCCCAAACACCATCATGACTTCCCAATTCCATTCCAAAATCAGATTCCTTAGTCCAGTCCTTTAAATTGGGAGAACTATAAAAGGAAACCATATTTTTTACTGCAAGGGTCATTATCCATTTTTTAGTAGGTGCATGCCACATCACTTTTGGGTCTCTAAAATCTTTAATACCTGGATTTTTTATTACTGGATTGCCTGCATACTTTTTCCAGGTGTATCCATTATCATTGCTATAGGCAATACTTTGTGTTTGAAAATCAGTTCTTCCTGACTTTTCTCCATCCATATTATGTTGTGTAAAAATAGCAACAATAGGTCCTTTCCCATTTTCACCAAATCCCGATGTATTATGTTCATCAAATACAGCGCTTCCCGAAAAAATCAATCCTATACTATCCGGATAAAGTGCAATAGGTTGTTCTTCCCAATGAATCAAATCGGGACTAGTTGCATGTCCCCAATGCATTGGACCCCACACTGTGGAATCAGGATAATGCTGAAAATATAAGTGGTATACACCGTCTTTAACAAACATTCCATTTGGATCATTCATCCAACCTTTAGCAGGTGTAAAATGTATGATAGGTCTATAATGCTGTTCAGATGCTCCAACTGAAATATCCCCTTTGTTTTGTTGAGCATTGACTAGATTGTTTAAAAATAATGAAATAGCTAGGAAGCTAAAATATTTATATAAAGAAAGCATGCAAATATTTTTTATGTATTAAATATGTTGTGTGATATAATCCAGTACCTGAAAAGCCGTTTCGGCCATTTTGTTGCCCTTATTATCTAACAATGGATTGATTTCAGTAAATTCAATACAACACACTTTTTTAGTAGCTAATAAAGTATCTATGATTTGCATTACTTCGGTTGGTAATAAACCATATGGCACCGGCGTACCTGTACCATAAGAGATATTATCACAATCCATAGAATCTACATCAAATGAAATATAAATGAGTTCGCAATCCAATAATTTTCCGATGGCTTCTTTAACACAAACATCTAATCCGCGATATCTTAATTCTTCTACTTTTACTAATCGGATATTATTTTTTTCGATTGCATATTGTTCAGCTTCTTCAAAATCACGCACACCAAAATAAATTAAATGATCCGGTGTTAATTTTGGACCAGTCTCTCCAATATTTTTCATATTATTCCAGTGCGTATTGGTTACTTCTTCTGGTTCATTGATTTTACAATCTAAATTATCTAACCCCATGGCTGCCGCTAATGGCATTCCATGAATATTTCCCGAAGGTGAAGTAAATGGAGAGTGAATGTCAGCATGGGCATCTATCCATATCACACCTAATTTTTTATCAGGATGTGCTGCTTTTATTCCACTTATTGTACCAAGTGCTGAGGAGTGATCTCCCGATAATACAATGGGAAAATATCCTTCCTTCAAATTTTCACTTACAGCATCAGCAACTCGTTGACATTGTTCCACAACATGTTCAATACGTTTTGCGAAATTATTATTATTCTTATTGTAAATAGTTTCGTTATGCGTTACCACATCCTGAAACAAATGCTTGTGAAAAAAATCATTGCCTTGATTAATTGCTGCAATCTCAATAGCATCAATACCCATATCGGAACCACGTGTACCCGCACCAATATCTGATCTATTCTTTATAATCTTAATGGTCATATATGAATTACTTATTTTTTCTTAAATAGAATGGCTAAAATACGAGGAATTGTATTGCGATTTGCTTCATCAAAATACTCTTTAATTGTTTCAATTTCAAATCCATATTTTACTGCCGCACTTGATAAATCGGAAATATGATGATTAAAACAAGTCACCACCTGCTCTCCGGCTTCGGTAGTAAATCTTGCCTTTGATCCTGCGTATTGTTTAAACGGATGAAGTTCTCCAATATATACATGGCCATTTGGCTTAATCGTTTTAGCTAATTTTTCAAAAATTGGGTGTAAGTTTTCAATATGCTCAAGCACTAAGCTAAAAGTTGCTAAGTCATATTGTGTTGTAGCAAAGTTCCAATCCTGCATGATGTCCGCAATTACAAATGTTACTTTATCTGTCTTTACTTTTGCTTTAGCTTTATCAAGCATTTCTTTTGTCAAATCCACTGCAATTATCTTATTGGCATGTTGCTCTAACCAAACAGTATTCTTTCCAGTACCACATCCAATCTCTAAACAAGTTTCAAATTGAATTGTTGACAAATTTTCAATTAAAGAAATGGCTTCCAAATCGCGTGTTTTATTCTCATTGGTATCATATTGTTCGGACCAAGATTTGTACGCTTCTTTCACATTCATACAATCGAAATTTTAATTTTGTTTTCTATCTTCCTTATCATGCCTAACAGGTCGGGGAGTAGATGGGTTATTTTGAACAGGAGCTGGCTTAATTGGTGCAGGTCTGTTGGTTTGCTCCTTTTGAGCTTGCTCATGCATTATTGGAGGCTTATAAATAAACAAATCGTGTCTGTTATCAATCGAACCTTTTGGTTCTTTATTTTCATAAATTCGTAAAGGTCTAATATTGGTATTGATATGCTGTCTTACTTCTTCAGGTCTAGGTCCAATATTAATGAAGGATTTCCCGTTATCATGATCACGAAAATTATGACTTGGATTTTCATAAGGATTAATTTGTCTATTGCGATTGATATTAACTCGCGTAGAATAAATAGACCTTCTGTTTCTATCCATAATATAATGATCTAAATCTCTTTGATACATATGTTGTCTTGGCACAAAATTCCAATATGCTCTTGGTGGAGACCACCCATCGCCTACAAAAGTTCCTGGACCCATTGGTGCCCAACCATAGTAATCTTCGACATCACCCCATACCACCCAAGCTGGCCCCCACTCATGACCTGGCATCCATAACCACCCACGACCGTCTTGATAAAACCATCTGCCATAATGAAATGTAGCCCAACCCCAATTATAATTAGAAACCCAAGTCCAACCAACATTGGTATAAGCCCAATGTCCATTGGTGCTATATGGCTCAAATCCAATACCTACATTGGGCATCCAAACATATCCATATTGCGGATCGGTAATCCAAGTTCCATAAGGGGTTAACCCATCATAAAATGTTTGATAGGTTTGTTCTGTCGGTCCCACCTGGGCTTGCTCAATTGTATCATAGCCACTTGTTGTAATTAACAAAGAGGAGCAACCATAATTAAATAAACTAATCGCTAATAAAAAGGGAATTACTTTTTTCATAAACACAATTTTGTTTTCTTATTAACTTAAAGGTAGAAGTTAATTTGTCAAGAAAAACATAAAAAACCACCTGCGCAAACAGGTGGCTATGGTCTAAAATAAATTAAAAATTAAACTGACTTCTTTACAAACTTTGTCAATATAACAATGGTATCACCATTCACTTTTCCTTCTATTTGTTCAGCATTATCTGGCACTAATCTAATCTTTCTAACAATCGTACCCTTTGGCGCCATAAAATTTGCGCCCTTTACATTTAATTGTTGGGTAAGCACAATGGTATCGCCATTTTCTAACACAGTTCCGTTACTATCTAAGTGCTTATCAGCAACCTGAAAGGCCGACTCAGCCCAAGTAACAACCGTTTCATCTAATTCAACCGATGTTAAAATTTCATTTGCCCACTCTTGATCTTTTACACCATATAATATTCTATAACTTAATGCTTGCACACTTGGCTCTGTATTCCAAATACTACCGGCCAAACACTGCCAATGACTTCCTGCTTCTGCTCCTTCTAAAATAGATAAACATTGATCACACAAAGCCACTTCATTTTCAATTACATCACTGTTTTTTGGGCTAACTGCAAATGCATGAGCAGCTTCATTGGTTGCACAAAGTTCACATAAACCCTGCGCTCTTTCTTTAAGTGTATTAGAAAGTCTTGATTTCATAAATAATAATTTTAGCTGCACTGCAACAATGCGCGCAAATTTACAATTTATTAATGGTTATTAAAAGCAATGCTATTTAATTTTTATCCTCCACCCCATATACAACATCCTTCCAGTAGTTGGCCCCCAAACCATTGACGCATCAAAATATGGACTAAACGGTTGGTCGGCATAACTAATTGTGTTTTTTTGGAAAAAATTAGTGATGTTCTCAACACCTGCATACAAATCCATTGGATAATGTTTGCCAAAGGATTTACTAAGCTGCGCATTCATTAAATAATAATCTGGAGAACTGGTTGGCAATGGTGCAAAAGTTGGATAATCTATATTATTAACAATTCGTTTGGGTCCATTATAGGTAATGGTATAATTAAATTTCCATTCATTAGTAGTGGCGTAATCAATACTTAAAAATGCCCTGTTTTTTGAAATATAAGGGCGTGACATTAATTGTCCATTATAAGTTTGTTTCACATCGAAATATCTATACGCTACACGAATATCCAACTTTTTTAATGGAGTTATATTTAATTCAGACTGGAAACTATTTGAAAATGATTTTCCATTTAAATTATAAAATCGAAGTTGCTTAGCAGCTTCAACATCCACTATTACTTGATTTGAAAAATCATTTCTAAAAAAATCTAAGCCAAAAGTTGCCGGGTGGCCAAATAAATTAAATTTTTGATCTAGACTTACTCCTTTATTCCATGCAATTTCAGGAAGCAGTCCATAAGCAGCTCCTGTAAGGGTTGGAGTTATTGATATCTGTCTTGAACTTACAAAGGCAGCATTGTTTTCAGCAAAAATATTTGCAGTTCTTTGTCCTCTTCCAGCACTAAATCTAAATACAGTTCCTGTAATTGGCTCGTATCTTACATTGAATCTAGGAGTTATAAAACTACCATATAAATTATCGTTATCCCCTCTCAAACCTAATACAGCACTGAACTGTTCATTGGGTGTATAGGTATATTCAAAAAATGCACCTGGCACAATTTCTTTTCTTGCAAAATTGGAAGTGTTGAAATTTTCATTGTATTTATCATATTGAAAACTAAGCCCTGTTCTAAATTTATGAATCGTTGAATTCAAAATAGATTGATAAATTAAATTGCTATAGAAACTTTGTTGCTTGGCACTATAGTTGCTTTGCCCAAAATAAGATGCTTGTCGAAAATCAGCGGCATCCATTTGCAAGCCAATACTTTTATATTTTTGTTGTGGAAATACATAGCCCAATTTTCCAAAAAACTCATAACGCTGCGTGTTTATTGAAAGTCCATAATGATTTTGGGTAAACTTATCTTTAGTGTCGTCATAAGCAATTTGTCCACCTAACTTATTATCATTTAGCACTTTAAAACCAAACTGGCCTAAAACGCCTTTGCTATTATCATATTTGTAGCGATTCACTAAACTTAATTCATTGCCAGTTGGCAAATCCTTAAAACCATCCCTATTCATATCAACAGCATTTTTTAAAAAATTATCATGTAACAATAATGCTGTGGACCATTGTGCATTTAATTTTGACGCAACATTTAAGTTAATGTCTGTTTTACCTAAATCGTTTATATATACATTTCCCAATAACTGCTCCGCAGATTCAGGTTTCTTTAACTCCACATTTATTTGTCCAGCGATACTTTCAAACCCATTAGCAACCGACCCCACACCTTTAGTTAATTGAATATTCTCAATCCATGGGCCTGCAATGGAATTTAATCCAAATGGAGTGGCTAACCCTCTAGGGCCCGGCAAATTCTCAATAGTTAACTGTGTATAATTTCCAGACAAACCTAATAATTGAATTTGCTTTGAACCAGTTACGGCATCATTATAAGAAACATCTACACTTGGATTAGTTTCAAAGCTTTCACTCAAATTGCAACATGCTGCTTTCAACAATTCCGTACCCGTCATAACCTGGGTTCGAATTGGATTTAAATAAGGAATAAAACTACCTAATTGTCTACTAAAAACGGTTACCTCGTTTAATTGACCTTTGGATGCTAAAACTATTTTTAAATCATTAGCATGTATTATTGAAATAGTATCCGCTTTATAACCCGTATAACTTACCACTAATCTTTGACTAGCAGTATTCATATTAATTGCGAATACACCAAGACTGTCGGTCACAACACCTGCTTGAGTACCCAACCAAAATACACTTGCATTTGCCAAGGGTTCAAACTTGCCTTTTGTATTATCTTGAAGTACAACTCCCTTAACAATAACATCTGTTTTCGCAACTTGCTTTTCATCATCCTCCATTTCACGATATTTACAACAAGCAGGGAGCGCCTTGTAAATAATATCTTTTGCTTTTTTATTTTCTAGATCGTGGCCAACTAATAAAATTTTATTTTGTATTTTATCTAAACTTACTTGCGTTGAGTCATATTCAAGCTCCAAAATTTTAGTGTCTACATCCCAAATGCCCACTTTAACCCCTTTTATTTTTATCGCTAACTCAATCCTATCCTTACATTGCTCGCAAGCTCCAAAAACTTTGAAATGAGTAGTCTTAAATTTTTCGTTTTTTGTATTCTGTGCAAAAGCAAATATGTTGACAAGCGTCAAACACATTAGTAATATATATGTTTTCATTTTTAATACTTTAATCAATTATAAAATAGTCATGCTATTAAACAATTAATGGTATTAAATTAAAAAAGTAGAAAGTGTTGCTTGTGTGTCCTGCCCCAGTAATATAGGAGGGCCATGTAAATACGTAAAATTATGCTTAACAATTTTAATACATGAAGCATTCGCATTATAGAAAGTTACTGTTGATACAACTAGAAAGCGGTCATAATTTATATGGTTGTACTCGGACTTTTGCTGATCAAGCGATAATTTTATTTGTTTTTTTTCATCCTTGCAACAGCCTGTATTGGTCATTCCACATTTTGGGCACTTATCCTTTTTCTTACTATTCAATGACCAGCCTGCAAATTTATTCATGCAATAATGCATATTAATAGTAGCTCCAATGGTGGAAGCACTATATAATACCATTAATAATATGACTATTGCCTTTTTCATTAATACAAAGGTAGAAACTAAATGGGTCTCCTATTTGCGTCTTCCGAAAGATTTTTTATGAGCTTGCTTAGGATTGTAAGCAGGGGTTGGGCCAAATTCTTCAGGAACTACTCCTTTTAACACAGGAGCGCCTAATAATTCCTCGATAGTTGCAAATTTTGATTGCTCCTTTTCCCCAACTAACGTAAATGCAGTGCCTGTAGTTGCGGCCCTAGCGGTACGACCAATACGGTGAATATAATCCTCCCCATCATTAGGAACATCGTAATTAATTACTAAATCAATATCATCAATGTCAATTCCTCTGCTTAAGATATCTGTTGCAACTAGGATATTTGTTTTTTGATTTCTAAAATCCTGTAAATATTGCTCTCTACTTTTTTGATCTAAATCAGAATGAATTTCTTCGGCCGCTAATTTTGCTCTTTTTAATTCTGCTGTCAATACTTTTACATTTTGTTTTTTAGAACAGAAAACAATCACTTTTGTAAATTTCTTAGATCGCAGCATATCCTTTATAATGGGCACTTTCTGTGCCTCATAAACCACAAATGCCTTTTGCGTAATTTGTTCAGGCGGTTTTGAAATGGCAATGTTTATTTCAACTGGATCAATTAATATTTTTTTGGACAACTCACGCATTTTAGCTGGCATAGTTGCAGAAAATAATAAATTCTGTCTTTCCTTAGGTAAATAGGTAATGATTTTTGCAAGGTCGTCGCTGAATCCCATATCGAGCATTCTATCCGCTTCGTCTAATACTAAATACTTTAACCCTTTCAATTTTACATAACCCATATTTAAATGAGCTATCATTCGACCTGGCGTACAAACGACAATATCAACCCCACTTGTTAATGCTTTTTTCTCGGCAGTAAATGAATTGCCATCTCCACCTCCATAAACTGCTATAGAACTTACATCGGTAAAATAGGAAAGTCCTTCGATGCTCTCTGCAATCTGAATAGCCAACTCACGCGTAGGCACAATCACCATTGCATTAATATCTCCTGCCGTGTGTGGCATGGTTAATAAACGATGTAATAACGGAAGTAAAAATGCGGCAGTTTTCCCTGTGCCTGTTTGTGCTGCTGCAATAATATCCTTACCTTCTAAAATGGGCACCATTACCTGTTGTTGAACTGGCGTGGCATTTTCATAACCCATTGCATCAATCCCTTCTAATATTCTTTCATCCAACCCTAAATCAATAAATTTCAAAATAACTTGTTTTTCTAATAAGTTACAAAGATACAACTAATTCAAGGGAGATATACTTATCCAAAATTAATACAAGGTAGAAAGTAGCGAAAGCTTTTTATCTGTTGGCAAAGGCGCTACATTTAATTTGGTATCAAATACCATTACTTGCTTTTCCTGTTTCATATACTTTGGCCATTGCATCAAACCTGCACCATTGGGATTACCGGTTTTGGCAAAATTTACCCAATAACTTGACATCTGATCCGCAAGTTCAAAATCTTCTTTTATAAACGGGCGATTTTTTATAGTATGCAAATTATTATAGGCATAAGGCACTTCCCCTGTATGAAAGGCACCAAAATCATTAGCTGGTGAGGATGGAGGCAGTTTGCGATTAAAGCTATACACATATATTGGAGCTTTGCCATGTTCCGATTGCAAACTTGCCCAAGTATATCCTTGCACCCCAAAAGTTTGATCACGACTCATTTCCCCTTGCGATACAGCAGCGACAGCATCATTCGTGGCTGGATATTGCGCTAATATTTTTTCCGCATTTGTACCAAATTGTGATTTAATTGATTCAACATATTTATCAGCAGTCAATGGTGGTCCCATTATTTTATCATCCAAATTCCAGCCCAATAAAGTTGGAATATCATTTTGTTGGCCATTCAAATAGGTTTGTAACATAGAACTTGGAACAACATAACCATCTTCAAATGGACCAATCGCACCGGGATTTGCATTTAATATTTCATCAGCTGATTTATTTCTTAATTCTTTGATTGAATTACATCCTAAAGATTTTGCAAAGTCAACGCCAGTAGCTTCAGCTTGGTTTAAATGCATAGCAGGTCTTATTGAACTTGGCAAAATACTTCCGCCACTTTCAGCTATTGCGCCCTTTATAAGCCCTTTCGTTAAAGGAGAAGCGGCTAAAAAATTCACAGCAAATGCACCTGCGGACTGGCCTGCAATGGTTACCTGATTTGGATCTCCACCAAAGGAGGCAATATTATTTTTAACCCATTTTAATGCGGCAACCATATCTAATAAAGCATAATTGCCCGAAGTTTTATGAGACGATTCTTTACTTAAATCGGGATGTGCTAAAAATCCAAATACACCCACTCTATAATTAATTGTTACAAAAACGATATCCTTTTTCGCCATTGCAGTGCCATCATAAATGGTACAACCAGCACCACCACTTCTAAAGCCGCCGCCGTAAATATAAACAAGCACTGCTTTTTTAGTTGTTGTTTTTTGGGGAGCCCACACATTTAAATACAAACAATCTTCACTTATAGGTTCTTTTGGTATTAAGTATTCTTCGGACCAACACATAAACGGAATTGGTGGTGGTTGCACTGGACTTGCTCCAAATGCAATACATTTTTTTACACCATTCCATGGCGTTACTGGCTGCGGTGCTTTCCAACGCAAATCTCCAACTGGTGGCGCAGCAAACGGAATGCCTTTAAAAATTTGAATCCCATTTTCCTCAACACCACTCACTTTCCCCGAAGCAGTAGTAATAATTGGTGATTGGGCTTTTAACATAAATGGGGTTAGTAAAATCAAAAGTATCTTTTTCATAAGTAAAGTTGAGTCATATATAATGGGTGGAATCTGTATTTCAATTTACGAAAGAAAAGTTAAGAATTTGGGAAGCAGATTCGTTAATTGTTATAATTATGCCGAAATTTGTACTTTAATTATAAATTATGAAAAAAGTATCAATACATAAAGCAGATAGTCGTGGGGTTGCTAACCATGGCTGGTTAAACAGTTATCATTCTTTTAGTTTTGCTGGATATTATAATCCAGAAAGAATTCACTTTGGCGCCTTGCGTGTATTAAATGATGATACTGTTAGTGGCGGTATGGGTTTTGGAACACACCCTCACGATAATATGGAAATTATTAGTATTCCATTGCAAGGGGATTTAGAACATAAGGATAGTATGGGCAATACTACGGTTATTAGAAACGGCGACATACAAGTAATGAGTGCGGGTACCGGTATTCAACATAGCGAGTATAACAAGAACCAAGGTGAGCAAGTTAAATTTTTACAAATTTGGGTGTTCCCCAATAAAAAAAATGTAACTCCTAGATACGATCAAATTACTTTAAATACAGCCGATAGACATAATAAATTACAACAAGTGTTATCACCAAATGCTGATGATGAAGGCGTTTGGATTCATCAGGACGCTTGGTTTCATTTAGGAAATTTTGACAATGAAAAAACTTTCCAATACCATATTAAAAAAGATGGCAATGGTGTTTACGCATTTGTATTAAAAGGAAAATTTTTAATAGATGGCGTTGAAGCAGGTACGCGTGATGGTATCGGATTAAGTGAAATAGACGTAATCGATTTTAAAGCATTGAGTGATGATGCTGAAATATTATTGATGGAAGTGCCTATGCAATTAGGATAATGGGATTAGTGCAGATATTATATTGGACGTTTCATCATAATATTGGACGTTTCATCATAATATCGGTCTGTTCATCATTGCCTAATTTAAAAATATGTGTATCGAATTGAACAAACCCATTTTTTTTATAAAAAGCTAATGCCCGATGGTTTTCTTCCCAAACTCCTAACCATATATAGTTGGCTTTTTTAGCTATCGCTAGGTCAACTGCTTTATTAAAAAGTAGTTGACCTATTTTTTTACCTAGATAGGCCTGATCAACATAAATTCTTTCTATTTCAAAAGCATTAACATCTTTTTTTTCGGTTTGAGCCTCGCCGATATTAACTTTTAAATAACCCACTACGGTATCTGCATCAACAGCAAAATAAAATTCAGATTCGGGATTATTTATTTCATCTGTTAATTTTTCAATTGAATAACTAGTATTCAAATATGCAGCCATGTCTTCGGGGCTATTGTGTTCATCGAAAGTTTGAGAAAAAGTCGTACGACTAATGGCTTGTAATTTATCTAGCTCATTAAGCCCAACTTGTAAAATAGTAATTGAATTCATGATTTGCTTATTATGATTAGCCAAATTGAACCGAAGTCATGGTTAATGAACCTCCTACCGCCTTGTCGTTAAAGAAATTTATTTTTTCATTTTTATCTTTCAAGCCTAATGTATAAATCAAAGGAAGATAATGTTCCGGAGTCGGAATCGCCAGCTGGGCTTCCTTACCCAATTGATCGTAATGAATTAATTTATCATGCTCGTCATTTAAGATAAAATCTTTGAATTGCTGATTCATATGATGCGCCCAATCATATCCAAATTCGGGTTCATTTAATTTATCCCAAGCAACCATTCTTAAATTATGAACCATATTTCCACTTCCCATAATCAACACACCCTTTTTTCTTAATTGATAAATCTCTTTCGCTAAATCATAATGAAATTGTGGATGCTTTGTATAGTCAATACTTAATTGCAAAACAGGAATGTTTGCTTCAGGATACATATACTTTACAATAGTCCAAGTGCCATGATCAAGGCCCCAATCATGATCCAATTCCACTTGTGTAGAATGTATCAATGATGCTGTTTCTTTTGCAAGTGTAGGATTACCTGGTGCAGGATATTGAACTTGATATAAGGCCTCAGGGAAGCCTCCAAAATCATGAATTGTTTTTGGGAAATCCATTGCCGTAATTTGTGTTCCCTTAGTAAACCAATGCGCAGATACCACCAATACGGCTTTAGGTGTTGGAATTTCCTTTGCAATACTTGTCCATCTTCTACTAAACTCGGTATCCTCAATGCCGTTCATTGGCGAGCCATGCCCAACGAATAATACCGGCATTAAATGGTTAAGCTCAGGTAAAGCATTGGTAAAACTTTTAAAATCATTCAAGTTTGAAATCACACTCATATTTATTTTGTCTACTTTTTAATAGACGATTTTTATTTTTTGACAACATACTTGATTGTTCTTGCATCATGTATCACCCCTTTCCAATTTAATCCATATCCGAAATCATAAAAATGACCCTGCGCATCTTTATAAGGAGCCATATCATGTGGTTTGTCTTCATATTGTTTTTCAACAACACTCATATTTAATGGCATTTGCATTGGCAATAAACCTGATGGTTCTACTTTACCAGATATAATATCTAATTGTGCTTCCATTTGTACACCAAATTCACCAACAATCGCATCTACTTCTTTTTCAAATTCACCAAATACCATTGGATTGGTAAGTGCTACAGAGATAATCACTGGCTTACCTTTCATTGCTTTTTTTGTTTCTAATATCGTACTTAAGTCAGGATAGGAATTTGATTTAGATGTTTTGCCTTTATAACTTCTATCCTTAATAGTTGAATCAATAACTGGATCCCCAGCCGCAATACTATGTTCGCGCGCATCAACAGCTGTGTAATCTTTTAACTGTAAACTAATAGGCACATATCCGTTACCTCCAGCTTCTCTATCCGCTCTGCTATAACCACCACTCATTGGACTTTTAATAAATACAATTGCAAAATCTGCTTTTGTAGGATCGTCAGTTACTGTATAGTATTTTTTTATTAATTCTAAATTAACTGGGTACTCAGTTTTTTCAGGCACAGGCTGACCAAAAAAGTTTAAGCTTGCAGGTGTAGTACGTTTAGGCACATACACCGTTTTCCCTTTTGCAATTGGCAATGTTTTATTTTGATTTTTGATTAAAACTATTGATTTTAATTGTGCATCATAACCAGCTTTCATAAATTCAGGCTTGCCTACAATTGCCTTAGATTCAATTGGATCTAAATATGGATTTTCAAATAAACCAACGCTAAAAATATTTAACAATAAACGAACTGCTGATTGCTCAAAACGCTTGCGCATATAGGTTTCGCCAAATTCCTTCACACCCATTTGATATGCTTGCAACACTGGCTTAGCATCATTATTTCCACCAAACTGATCCACTCCTGCCATTAATACCTTATAATGCCTTTCGGCGATTGATAATTTTTCAACGCCCCAAGATTTTCCAACAAACATATCTGGTTTAACACCTTCGTCAGCCGTTACCAACCAATCAGTACATACTACTCCATCATAACCATATTTATTTCTTAGCAAATCTGTTACTAAATATTTGCTGTATCCATTTCCCACATTTTCATGATTTTTTGTGTCTTGATTATAAGAGATAGTATAATAAGGCATCACTGCTGCTGCTTTTTTAGTACCTCCTTTTAATTTAAACGCACCGTCGATAAATGTTTTTAAATGCGTTTGAAAATTATTTCCTGGATACACGGCAAACTTTCCATAAGCAAAATGCGCATCACGACCTGCTTCCTCAGGACCTCCACTAGGCCAATGTTTTACCATTGCATTCACACTATAATTACCCCATCCATTATATGCCGCTACCGCTTTTGGAGAGGTTTGAAAACCATCCACATACGCGCGCGCCATATCCGTTGCTAATTTTGGATCTTCTCCAAATGTACCTACAAAACGATTCCATCTTGGTTCTGTTGCTAAGTCAATTTGTGGTGACAATGCTGTTGCAATACCCAATGCTCTATATTCTTTAGATGCAACAGATCCAAATTTTAAAGTAATGCTTGGGTCAAATGTTGCAGCCAATCCTAATTCCTCGGGCCATTGTGAAATAGCACCTCCACTACCGGCATTGTATTCTGCATCTTTATTTGCACCATTTCTGGGATCAGAACTATTATTAGCAGGAATACCCATTCCAATTCCTTCCACTAATTTTTGAACATTATTATTCCAAGTAGCTGCTACAATTGGATTTGCTACAGAGGTAACTAATACATGTCTTAAATTATCATTTGACAAAAATATCTTTTGCTGATCGGTTAAATCATATGGCTTTGCACCACTCTCTGCAAATGCTTTACCATCATAGGTTGCTTTAAACATGCCCATTGGAGGCATTGGTATTGCTTGGTGTCCACTATATAGCATTAAGCCTGCTATTTGTTCTACCGACATTTTTGAAGCTAAATCTTTAGCTCTTTCTTTCACATTTACACGCCAATCTTCATAAATATCCAATTCGCCATTTTTATTTAAATCTTTAAATGGCAAACCATCTTTCATAATAATTTTAACTCCTGAATTTTCAGCATAACCAAGTGTGACTTGATCATTTACTTTAATTTTATTGATTCCTTCAGTTAAAGTAGATGGTGTCCATTTTTGTTGAGCACTTAAAAAAACAGGTGCAAACAACAAAGCAAAGAATAGCTTTTTCATATAGCAATTTTAATTTTATGGTAATTGTCTTGACAATTTGATTATAAATATAATTATTTATTGTGTCTAAATAACGCAATAGAAGTTTTGTTTTACGAAACTGAAACAGTTATCAAAATACAAGGTTCTTAAATACGTAATAAAAATATTAATAAATTCTAATATATTTTATTTAAGCGACTTTTAAGATTTATAAATACAAATTAGCCTGAATTTTAAGTATTTTCGAGAAAGGTTATGAAAAACACACGCATTTATATTTTATTTCTACTATTAACTGGAGCAATGCTGTCGTGTAAACATGATATAATCAATAACAATGTTATCATTAATACAGATACAACTGTTATTGTAGCTCCACCAATTGGTGGTGGGTCATCAACCACAACAGCTTCAGATACGGTATGTTTTAATACTGATGTCCTACCACTTTATGTGAGTTATTGTGGATCATCGGGTTGTCATGATGCAAATAGCAAAAGAGAAGGAGTAATTCTTACCGATTATGCGCATATCATGTTAGGTATAAGGGCAAAACAATCAAGCAGTAGCCGATATTATACCATTATTGGAGGCTCCATGCCTCCAAGGACTTCTACTCAAATGACTGCAACTAATATTGCTACCATCAAAAAATGGATTGATCAAGGAGCACTTAATTCACAATGTACCAATGTGTGTGATACCACTGTATTTACCTATGCAGGAGCAATACAAACCATCATTGGAAACAATTGTGGCGGATGTCATGGCACTTCACCCGGTACTGCAAATGTATATTTAGGAACTTACGCTGCAGCAAAAGCATATATCACAGCCAATACAAATTTATTTAATAATGCAATCAATTGGACTTCAACAACAGCGGCTATGAATATGCCACAATCAGGTAAAATGGTTGCATGTAAAATTACTCAAATTCAAAAATGGATTAAAGCGGGATATCCTCAATAATATGAATAAGTACGTCTCCATATTTTGTTGTAGTATATGCATTTTATTTTTTGCATCTTGCTACTATGATAAAAAAGATCAAATTTATCCTCAAGCAGCAGTTACTGCATGCGATACAACCAATAGCACATACACGGCTGTGGTTGCTCCCATTATTAAAACGAATTGCTCTATGTGTCATGCTGCTGCAGTAGCTAATGCAAGCGGAGCAGGTATTGTATTGGATAACTACACTTCACTTAAGGTATATGTTTCAAATAATTATTTATTAAACTCCATTATTCAAAATGGTTCGGTACCAGCAATGCCATTAAATGCAGCTAAACTGGATGCTTGTACCATCAATAAAATTGCAGCCTGGATAAATAGAGGCGCATTAAACAATTAAAAAAACAACATGAAAAGTATTATCAAAAGTTTTTGTCTAATAGTTTTTACTGCAATTAGCATGCAATCAAATGCACAAAAGGTATTTGCCACCAAAACAGGTCAACTATTTTTTAATGCTTCGGGGGGAATTGAAAAAATCGCTGCAGTAAATAACCAAGTGGATTCTAAATTCGGAGAAGCCACTGGGCAAATCATTTTTGGAGTACTCATTAAAGGGTTCAAATTTGAAAATCAATTAATGGAAGACCATTTTAATGAAAATTATATGGAATCAAGTCAATTTCCAAAAGCTGACTTCAAAGGTTATATCAAAAATATAAAAGACATCGATTTTTCAAAAGATGGAAAGTACCCAGCAAATTTTGATGGCACATTGACAATACATGGTGTTGCGCAAAAAGTAACAACAGTTGGACAAGTTGAAGTAATTCAAGGCAAACCAATTATAACAGGAGAGTTTAGCGTTAAAATTAAAGACTTTGGAATTAAAGGACTATATATTGGAGAAAAAATTGCAAACGAAGCAAAGATTCGTGTGAATTGTAAATATCAAAATTAACAGCATGCGTATTATAAGGTATTTATTTATTGTGAATTTTTTATTATTAAGTGTTTGGGGAATTGGACAAAATATCGACCTTTTTTCTGAACAAAATAATGATCAAAACCCCGATATTATAACTGGCACTTTTAAATCTACACGCGTAGTTAATGGACAATCAATCGAAAACGTTGGAGCAGGAGTTTTAGATTTTAGAATTTCTCATCGATTTGGCGCACTTAGTCAAGGAAGCTATAATTTATTTGGTTTAGATCAAGCAACAATGCGCATAGGTCTAGACTATGGATTAGCTTCAAGATTAACAGTTGGAATTGGCAGAAGCACTTATCAAAAACAATATGATGCATTTTTAAAAATAAAATTATTGCAACAACAAGATGGACTAAAATTTATTCCATTTGGTATAAGTTATGTAGCAAGTACAATGTATAAAAGTTTAAAAAATGCTCCTACAACTTACAATCCATATGTTAGTGATAAATTTTCCTTTGCGCATCAATTAATTATTGCAAGTAAAATTAATGATTACTTATCCATTCAGTTTTCGCCAACCTTAGTTCATTATAATTTAGTAGACAGCGCTAAAATTCCAAATGATTTTAAGTCATTAGGAATTTCCTCTCGTATAAGAATTAGTAAGCGTGTGAATGTAACATCTGAATATTTTTATAGAATCGATAAATTAGCCGGTTATTATAATCCTTTGTCTCTTGGTATCGATATTGAAACTGGAGGTCATGTTTTCCAACTACATGTGAGTAATTCGACAGGAATGACTGAACGTACTTTTATCAATGAAACATCAGGCAGTTGGGCAAAAGGTGATTTATGTTTTGGATTCAATATTACAAGGGCATTTACAATACGAAAACCAAAAGAATTGAGAGACGTTAAATGGTAAAGCAGTCGTTATGAAAAAAATAATCTACATTTTAGGCATTCTATTACTAGTTGGAAGTTCACTATACTACTACTCTTTTGTGTACTCTAAAAATCATCACAGAGATGTACAAACCGAAAACTCCATCGTTATTTCATCTGACTCCCTCACCAACGCTTACCAAAATAATGAGCAACTTGCTAATATGCATTTTTTAAATAAAGCAGTTGAAGTAACTGGCACTATATTAACAATCAATAATGACCAAGCTGGCCATAAAACTATATTAATTGGCAAAGCTGATGCATTTTCAAATGTATCAATAACATTAACAAGTAGTGAACCTATTTCAAAAAAAATAGGAGACATTATTACTGTAAAGGGAGTTTGTACTGGGAATTTATCTGATGTAATAATTAACGAAGGGGTAATAAAATAATTACGATTAAGGCAAACTAACCAGTTTAAAATCTTATTAATTCCAATTAGATGTTTAAATTTATGTATAAGCATAAATTATGAAAAAACATTTAATGGCGCTGTTTCTTATTATTTGTTCAATAAGTGTAGTGCATGCGCAAGCATTTAAAAATAAAGTGGCTAAAGCTGAAGCAGGCATCAATCATATCATGGATTCAGGCAATGTTGTTGGCTTTTCTGTTGCCGTCGTAAAGCATCATAAAATAATTTATACGCATTCTTTTGGATTAAAAGATATTGAAAAGAATATCCCATTAACTGATAATTCAATTTTCAGAATTGCATCTATTTCTAAATCTTTTACGGCAACTTCTATCATGCAATTAGTTGAAGCAGGTAAATTGTCGCTTGATGACGATTTTAGTAAATTAGTAGGTTTTCAAGTAAAAAATCCTAAGTTTCCAAATACTACTATAACATTAAGAATGATTATGTCTCATACTTCATCTGTAAATGATAGTCAAGGATACTTTAGTTTAGATGCCATAGACCCAAGCAAAAATAAAGAGTATGCAAAATGTTATAATGATTATGAACCAGGTAAAGGCTATGCTTATTGCAATTTAAATTTTAACATGACGGGAGCCGTAATTGAAAAAATCACTGGAGAAAGATTTGACCAATATATAAAACATCATATCCTAGATCCACTTGGATTGTATGGCGGATATTGTGTAGACTCATTAGACAAGTCAAGATTTGCAACCTTGTATGAATACAATAAGGATTCATCTAAATTTATTGCAGCAACTCAGGCTTATAACCCAAGAAGTGAAGAAATTAAAAACCATAAATTAGGCCTAACTACTCCTATTTTTTCTCCAACTGGCGGAATGAAAATTTCAGCTACTGATTTGGCTAAATATATGATTATGCACAGTAGAAAAGGAAAATATAAGGGTGGTAGCATCATATCAGAAAGTAGCGCTATTCAAATGCAAACAAAATTATCTGATGATGAGGGTTATGGACTGGCATTAGAAACAACGGATAAACTCATTCCTGGTGAAACAATGTGCGGCCACACAGGATCTGCCTATGGACTGTATAGCGCTATGTTTTTTAATGCCCAAAAGGAGTTCGGAATAGTTGTTATTTGCAATGGAACCAGAAATAATTATGATAGCGGATTTAATACTGTAATTAAGCAGGCAGTAAATACTATTTACGATGCATTCATAAAATAGTAGAGTAAGTTCTATAGTTAATTTTTTTTTTCATATCTTGATTATGAATAAATACTAATTAGCTACGATTATGGCAATATTGGCACCTCTTTTTGGGATTTTTACTTCATTTATACTAATATATTATTTAAGCTCTTTAAACAAATCAAACCTCTTTTTAGCACTGTTTTTTTTATGCTGTAATTTAATTGTACTAGTCTATTTCGGATTACACTTTACAAAGAACTTGTTTTGGGAAGGATTTTGTTTTGTAAACTGGCTCCCTTTGTCTTATTTATTAGGTCCTTTATTGTTTTACTATGTAAAAACTAGCTTACATGAAAGCAATAAGTTGGAAAGAAAAGATTTACTTCATTTAATTCCGGCATTACTATGCATTATAGTTTGTTTGCCTTATACAACTTTGCCATTTTCAGAAAAAATAAAAATTGCACACAATATTGTTGACATAACTGAAAACTATAGCGTAAATTTTTATTTAGTTTCTTTTGAATTTATTTTATTTAGTCGATCAGTTCATTTACTTATTTATGCTTTGTTAAGCTTGGGCTACTTTCATTTTTTTACAAAAAGAAAATTTATTATTTATCAAAAGCATTCAACCAATCACAAAATTTTACAAAGATGGTTTTACTTGCTTGCCTTTATTCAAATAGTAATTAGCATTAATAGCATAGGGCATATGACTACCGTTTATGGTCATGAATTTTATTTGTTTGGCAAAAAATCAAGCGAAATATTTACAGAAAAATATTATTTCGAAATATGTGGCGGTGGATTTTTTATACAAAATATTTTCCTGTTCCTTTTCCCCAAAATTCTTTATGGTAATGTATCTTACTCTGATACCATTAAAAATGAAAGTATTATCGAAGAAATAAAGTCAAACATGCCAACAAGGATGAAGTCTTCTATTGACATGAAAGATTTTGAAAATTTACTAAATAAATACTTACAAGCAATTCCATTTGTGAAAAATGATTTTACCTTGTCTCAAATGTCATTCGATTTGAAAATTCCAGAACGATTTTTATCAAACTACTTTAATAAAGAGCTGCAAATTACATTTAGTGAATGGAGAAAGAATTTAAGAATTGATTATGTATGTGATTTATTGGAAAATGGTGAGTCTAAAAATTTGACAATTGAAGCCATTTCTTCCAAAGCTGGCTTTGCATCTAGGTCAAAATTCATTGATGCCTTTAAGGAAAGAAAAGGAGTAACTCCTTCCGCATTTATAAAGTCACTGAATTATCAGGTGGCAGAGTAAACTGCACTTTTTATAATACTATTTATTGTTTGCTAACAACCAATCTCCAATTGTTGTTAATACTTCCGACTCAATAGTCGTATCTAATTCACCATACTCGGCAACAGTACATTTAGTGCATTTTTGAAATAAATGATTTAGCCCTTCAAATTGCTTTGTGGTATAATGGATATTGCCTCCTTTTTTTAAAGCCGCTTCTATTCCTTTTAAGTCAGCAACAGCGGGAACTTGTATGTCCGATGTTCCACTGATAGCTAATACTGGACATTTTACTTTTTGCAATACAGGCTGTGGATCATAAGCTATAAAATATTTCATCCAATTACTGGAAAAGGTTTCAGCCATAATTGTTGCAAATTTATCAATGCCCGCCTCATCTTTAATATTTGTTATTTTAATAACCAAAGATTTATCAGTGTTGGCATACCATTTTTTAACTATCTCTTTTGCTTTACTAATAGCAGAGTCATTATTATTAATAGCAACGATGGTTTTCATTAAATTTTTATACAAAGGGATATACGCGTCAATTGCTTCTTTACTTATTCCCAATGATGTATAATAAAGCTGATTTTGAATAGCCATCATTTCTGATATTTCAATACCAGGTCCTGCTAATAAAACAATAAATGAAACTGATTTATTGTGCGCCGCTACCATTGGCGCAATGATACCTCCCTCGCTATGGCCAAGCAATCCAATTTTATTCGTATCAATATATTTTAGGGATTTGGCATAACGAATATGCTCTTCCACATCTAATGCAAAATCGGCACTGGTACTCTTACTAAAGTCGCCAGATGATTTACCTGCACCTCTATCATCAACTCTTAAAACTGCAAAACCTTTTTTAGTAAGATAATCAGCAATCACAGCAAAAGGCTTATGATCAAAAATGGTTTCATCTCTATCTTGTTTACCACTACCTGTAATTAAAATAACTAGTGGATGTTTTTCATTGTCACTAGGATAGGTAATGGTAGCTCCATAATCTAAATTAGTGGTTGAGCCATGATATATAATTTCACTTGAAGTATAGGAAAATGGAGCTTTGGGAGTTTGTGGCTTGAGCACTACAGCTGCGGCTTGTTCTTCTTTAAACGGATCCATGTTCAATGGAAAACGCATTCCTGATTGACCCCAGGTTCCTTCCAACTTATCACCCAACTTATTTAGGGTGGCTATATAGTTAGCCCCAATCATTTTAACTTCAATGCTTAATTGTCCATTGATAAGTTCTGTTTTTGAAGATGAAATTCCTTTAGCTTTTTGCACAGGGACATCCCAATTTGAGCTAAATGTTTTATCTGCATTTTGTATTAAGTGTAATCTTAATTCAATTTTTTGACCTCCAGCATTTAATATGCCACTCCAATTTTCAATTGGTTTTTGTGCACAAGCAACAACACTTACAAAGGACAAAACAAAGTAAATAAAATATTTTTTCATGCGCTTGGGATAATGAAAATTGAAAAAGAGAATAAAAGAACGCTATTTAGTGATTAGTTGATTGTAAAAGAAGATCATTCTATTTAAATCAGATTTGCCAATTCTTTCGTCAATACCGTGAAAACCTTTTACATCTTGAACAGCAGAAAAATTCAATACAGCGTCGCTAAAACTTCTATAATATCTTGAATCCGTAGCACCAATCATTAAAAATGGAGAGACAAGTACGTCCGGAACTGATTTATAAATAATTTGCTCAATTTTTTTAAACTCGGGATTGTCAAATGGAGTTACAGGAGAAGGTTCCATTAATGAAATTGTTTGCTTTTTGATAACTACTCTATCATCATTAACTGCTTTGGTTATAAAGTTTAAAACATCATCACTGGTTTGACCAGGAAGAATACGACTATTAAAAGTGGCTTTAGCAACAGTTGGAATTACATTATCCTTTATACCTGATTGCAAAATAGTTGGCACGAGCGTAGTATGTACCATTGCATTGGTCTCTTTAGTTTTTTCTAATTGACCAATCATTAAGCCTTTAAACAGCCACAAATTACTTAACACTAAACGATTAGCGAATTTTTCTGCGGGTATAGTTCTGTCTAATAACTCTTGCATAGTGGGCGTAATTGACGGCTCCATTGAATGTGCACGAATTTTTTCAATTGCTTTATTTAAAACATCAATTGCGGTTTCAGCTGCTGGCATGGAAGAGTGTCCACCCGGTATTTCTACCGACAAATCAAAGTTCGCATAACCCTTTTCACTTGTACCTATTACAGCAAATGGTCGGTTTAATTGCTTAAAATGCTTGGTGTCTATTTGACCACCCTCATCCAATACCATTGCTGGCTTTATGTTTTGTTCTTTAAACCACTTACTTATTTCCTTTGCACCACGTTTTCCTGAAATTTCTTCGTCATGGCCAAAGCATAAATAAATAGTTCGATTAGGTGTATAATTTTGTTTTAATAATTGCTCAACAGATTCTAAAATTGCAATCACAGATACTTTATCGTCAACAGCGCCTCTTCCCCAAATTGTATCATTTTTAATAGTCCCACTAAAAGAAGGAACTGACCACTTGCTTTCTGCAACAGCTTCCACTGGTACCACGTCCATATGCGCCATCAATACATAAGGCTTCAATGAAGCGTCCTTGCCCTCCCACTTGTATACATAGCTAAATTGATTAAATATTTGTCTCTGTAATTTAGCATGAACATTAGGATAACTTGTTTCTAGAAAATGTCTGAATTTTAAAAATTCAGAAGTATCAATTGCCAATGTATCACCAAATGAAATAGTTTTAATTTGAATCGCTTGACTCAAATGTAATGCAGCTGAATCATTAGCCGCAGGCGAACCTTCAACAGTATATTTTGGAAGTGCTGCGTTGTTCCTAAAAGTGTTGAATAATAAAACAACAATTAGTAATAAAAATAAAATGCCTGCAAATTTTAATAACTTTTTTAACATGGGACCTAATTTTAAGATGTCCCAAATTTAATCATTTACAAACACTTTTCCATGTATACAACTCCTTCATTGGGATTATGATAATAAGCAGGGATAGTATAAAAGCCTTTTTTTTTATATAAACCTATTGCAGGCATCATCGTATCCAATGTGTCAAGACGCATTTTTGTATACCCATTTTTAAATGCGCGCGCGCATAGCATTTCAAGTAGGGTTTTCCCAATTTTCATTCCCCTATATGATGGCTTTATATACATTCGTTTTAACTCACAAATCCCGTCTTCTATTTTTCTATAAGCAGCGCAGGCAATGGCTTCATCATTATCATATACAAGTAAAAGGCAGCCAATTGGGCTGCCATACATACTTTCAATAATGGTAAGCTCTTCGGTAAAATTTTGAAACGCCAAACTGATATTTAAAGAATTAGCATATTCATTAAATAAATTTATTGCATCATTCAATTGTTCCTGATTCGTTGGTGTTAAATATTGTAGCATATTAGCTTAAAAGTACCAAAATAATAGACGCTATAATACCCAATACCGTTAAAATCACACCACTACTAAATGCTTTTGTGCCAGGCTTGAACATCCAAAAAGCAGAAACGCACATAAAAAATAAGGCTACTGCAAAAATCACCGTAAAATAATGAATGATCCCTTTACTATTTGATTTGTGTAATTCAGTAAATGGTTTAATCCATGAATACCACTCTTTGGTAACATATTTAACTTCACCGGTTTCGGTATTATATGATCCATCTTTGAAATAAAGGATAGCGCCCTCCGTTTTTTCTATTTTTAGTTCCCTTTGTTTTATCGCTTTCCCAAGTTTTTCAGCATCTAAATGAGCATCAATAATTTTTTCATTTTTGATTTCATGCTTCATAAAACTAGTATCACGATAGGTTTGTACAATCCCACTTAAAGCGTATATAATTACAAGACTAACAATAATGAACCCGACTTTATTATGTAAATCACGCATTAATCTGCGCATTTTTGCACCTGTAGCTTCCATAAAATATATTTTGTTTAGGTTTAGACAACAAGTTATTAAAAAAGTTTATTCAATGGGAGTAAAATAACAGATTCTTTATAAAATGGATGTTATGTAATTTTTAACCAATCCTTATTTACAATAAATATATGCTTACTTTAAAAGTATTATTAACGCAGAACCGACAATCATTATCAAAGAACCAACTAATTTTTTAATTAGCCCCTTTTCATGAAAAATTTGATGTCCCAAAAATACAGACAGCAGTATGGAAATTTGAAACAATGCCAATGCAGTACCTACTTGCATATATTTAAAAGCATAATTAGTAGATACAACCATTATCGCAATTGAAGTGGCTAGTCCCAAATACTTTGCAAACACCCATCTTGTGATTTTAATAAATTGAGATTTGATATTTATTCCAGTTGCAAAAAATAAAGGAATTGAAAAAATAAAACCAAAAATACTCCAACCAGCAAAAGCATATTTTAAATTAGAATGTAAGATTACTTGCTTATCCGTAACTGCTTGTATACCAGTAAGCAGCAATGCGGCAATTCTATATTTTATAGCAGGTTGATTTAAAATACGCCAAGAAATTTTTTCAACCCCATTGTCTAAAACAAAATAACTGCCAACAATAATTAATAATACGCCAACAAATCCCCAAGCATTTGGCAATTCGCCTATTAGTAAAAAAGCAAAAATAATTCCAATAATGGACTTGTAAGCATTGATTGGACCTAAAACCGATAGTTGCCCACTTTCAAGTGCCTTTATAATAAATCCATTGCCTAATGCCCCAAACAATCCTCCAATTAAAGAATAGTACCAAAAAGCATTAGGTATCGTTTTAAATGGAAAATCAATGATTAAAAATAAACTTACTAATGATAATACCCCATATGAAACTAAGTTCACAAATAAGGGATGATGCTTATTTGTCAATTGTTTTTGAAAAACGTTTGAAATGGGATTGGATAAAATCCTTATAAATACTGCTATAATTAATACAACCATTTAGTGCAGTTATAAAAATGACAAGGAGTTTCCAGCAGAAATATGTTTAGAAGAAATGGATGGATACTTTTCTTTTACCCACTCTAACATAAAAGTAGCACTAGGTTCCTCACTGGCAATATGTCCCAATAAGATTAGTGAAATTTTTTCACCCCTTGCTCTTGAATCTCTAATATATTCAACTGTTGTCCATTCTTCCACCTCTCCACATATTAATACATCTGGCTTAAACGCTTTAATAGCTGCTATATGTGTTGTTGAACCAGCTGCTCCTGGGATAAATAATACTTTATTAGTGCTTTCAGTAAGCGTCCCGTGATATCTCAATTCATCAACACCCATTTTAGACTTGAGTGAAAATATAATATCTTTTAATGTCTGATGACTTAGTTGAATTAGGTTTGGATTGTTGTTAATCATTTTATGCTCCCAATTCATTTTTTTGAGCACTCCTAGTGTTACAGGATCTGGTGTCATTTTATGAATGTAATCATGGCATCTCCAAACTGTGATATTATTGTCTTTTAATAACGCTTTTTTATATTCAAAGGTTGGGTCTTGTTCAAGCCAATCCGTATTGTCCTGATGACTATAAAAAGTTGGCTCATGTGCAATGATAAAATTAGCACCCAATGCGATTGTTTTTTTTATGACTTCCACTGTTGCAAACATTGTAGTAACAATACCTTTCACTGCCATATTTAAAGAACCAGATTTTAATGTGTCAACCGTTTCTTTTAATTTACCACCAGGCACTTCTGAAATAAATTGATCAATTATTTGTCCAACCGTAACAATCGAAGTTTTATCAATTCGATTAGCAGTACGCGCAAACAACGGCGCAGCAACTATTTGCGCTGTTGTTGCCATCGCCATATTTGACAAAAAATTTCTTCTAGTATTTTTAAAAGCTTGAAAATCTTTCATATCTAAGGATTCATCATATTAAAGCCTTGCACAATAGTATCATTATTTGCTTTTAACCTTCCTTCGCTCATGCCAAATGTTAGTTCATTGCTTCCATTTTTTAATTGTTCAAAAATAGTTTCAATAAATTCACTTACTGGAGGATAAGCGTCATGAATTCCTTTGCCCCCTAAATCAGTATTTAAAGCTGGTGGTATAATTTCAATCACTTCAATACCAGCATCTTTTAGTTGGCGTCTTAATGACAAAGTAAAAGAGCGCATAAAAGCCTTGGTAGCACAATACACTGGTGCTTTTGCCAATGGAATGAAAGCAAGACCCGATGTTACATTCATTATCGTTTTGATAGATTGTAAACCAGCAAACAAATTAGCTAAATGTATGGGCGCTAAAACATTGGTAGTAATTTCCTCATGCGCTCTTTCATAAAAATTATCATCTTCTACACCCATCCAATTTTGAATGCCTGCATTATTAATTAATACATTCGTGTCAGGGTGATTTGCTTCCACCCAATTTAAAAGTTCTATACGTTCCCCCTCATCTGATAAATCACAAACCTTTGTGATGACTTCTGGAAATTTAACTGCAGCCTCATTTAAAACAGATTCGCGTCTTCCGCAAACAATAACAGTATTGCCTTCCTGAATAAACCTTTCAGTTAATCCTAAACCAATACCACTAGCGCCGCCTGTTATTAATATCTTGTTACCTGAAATTTGCATATAATTTGTTTTGAACAAAGTTAGTGGTTCGTTAAAACAAAATAGCTTAAAATATTAAGAGTGGTTTTTCGACAAAATCAACATTTGATATTGACCAGGAGTGATGGACTCCATTTTTTTAAACAACCTTACAAAATAGTTTACATCATGAAAGCCACATTCAAAGGCAACTGACTTAATCGTATTTTTAGGATTCGAAAGTAAAGTTTTTGCTAATTTTATTTTTTCTGATATCACATATTCCAATGGACTAATGCCGTATTCTTTTTTAAAGGACCTATAAAAGGTAGCCTTACTCATACAGGCTTTTTCACTAAGAACACCTAACTTAATATCTTCATTAATATTGGCTTTAATAAATCCAGTGATATAAGCTAATGGATTTGTATTAACTGCAGTTGCTGCAACTTGATCTAACATCAATCTGTTTTGAGATTGAATGATATTAACGATTAGCTCTTGTAAATTTAAATCGGCTAGAACGTCTTTTAAAGGAAGGGTACTTGAACAAATATTAATAATCTTATTTAATAGGTTAGCAATCTCTATACTATTTTGAAAATGATAATTGTTTTTACTAAAATTCCAATAGTCATTTCCCATGCGTGGATACTTGTCATTCAAAAAAGACAAAGTATTTTCAATTTTTTGATGATCTATAGCCAATGCAATACACTGTGTGGGATTGTCTTTGGTGGCTTCAGGGAAATCAATATTCATGGTCACACCCCCCGGAACAAGTACTGTTTCGCCTGGTAAATAATCAAAACCATCTTCCTCATACAAATGCATCACCTTTTTACCCCTTAACATGCTCGTCACTACAAAATCATTAAAAGTAAGTGGGACCAAATGCGTTGCCCGATGGGTCTCAAAAACATTGAGCTCACATTTCTCTAATGTATAAGCCGTCCTATTCTCCACTAAGGTTTTTAAAGACTTTTCGTGGGTTAGTTGTACGTTTTTAAGCTGTCTTGTAGTACTCATAGCATTCGTTTTATAAGAAAACGGCTTTCCGAACAAAAAGCAAGCAAGCAATCGAAATGACGTTTTTGTGCTATAATTTGACTTAAATATACTATAATTTTTAAACAAACTGAGATAGTATTACAGTCTAAAACGATAAAAGCTATGTCAACAATTGTATCCCGTCCTACTTTTAAAGCAAAGTACGACAACTTCATTGGCGGTAAATTTGTACCCCCAGTAAAAGGCGAATATTTTGATAATGTATCGCCTATTGATGGTAAAGTCTTCACAAAAGCTGCTCGCTCAGGCAAGGAAGACATTGATTTGGCGCTAGATGCAGCCGAAAAAGCTTTTGTAACATGGAGTAAAACTTCTCCTACTTACCGCAGTAATTTATTACTGAAAATTGCGCAAGTTATGGAAGACAACTTAGAGTACCTAGCTACTGTTGAGACCATCGACAATGGCAAGGCTTTAAGAGAAACCCGTGCTGCAGATTTGCCTTTATGTATTGACCACTTCCGCTATTTTGCGGGTGTAATTCGTGGCGAAGAAGGTACTATTGCTGAGCACGATGAGCACACGGTAAGTATTGTATTACACGAACCAATTGGTGTAGTAGGTCAAATTATTCCATGGAACTTTCCTTTGTTAATGGCAACATGGAAAATTGCACCGGCTTTGGCTTCAGGTTGTTGTACAGTCGTAAAACCAGCGGAGCAAACACCTACTTCTATTATGTGTTTCCTAGAATTAATTGCAGATATTTTACCAGCTGGTGTATTAAACGTAGTTACAGGTTTTGGTCCTGAAGCGGGAAAGCCCTTAGCAACTTCACCGAGAATAGCTAAAGTTTCCTTTACAGGTGAAACAACTACAGGTCGCTTAATTATGCAGTATGCTTCTGAAAACTTAATCCCAGTAACCATGGAGTTGGGTGGGAAGTCACCAAACATATTTTTTGAATCAGTAGGTGATGCTGATGATGAATTTTTTGATAAAGCAATTGAAGGAGCAGTCATGTTTGCTTTAAACCAAGGTGAGGTTTGTACCTGTCCTTCCAGAATTCTAGTGCACGAAAACATTTATGAGAAATTCATGAAGCGTGTTGTAGAAAGAACCAAGGCTATAAAAGTTGGTCATCCATTGGACGGTTCTGTAATGATGGGTGCACAAGCTTCCAACGACCAATATGAAAAGATTTTGTCTTATTTAAAAATTGGTAAGGAAGAAGGTGCCGAGGTTTTATGCGGTGGCGAAGCTAACAAATTAGATGGCGAGCTTTCAACTGGATATTATATTCAACCAACCATTTTTAGAGGTAATAATAAGATGCGTATTTTCCAAGAAGAAATTTTTGGACCAGTAGTAAGTGTAACCACATTTAAAACTACCGAAGAAGCATTGGCTATTGCAAATGACACTTTGTATGGTTTAGGTGCTGGTGTTTGGACAAGAGATGCACACGAGTTATATCAAGTACCAAGAGCAATTCAAGCAGGTCGTGTTTGGGTAAACTGTTACCACGCTTATCCTGCTCATGCTCCTTTTGGTGGATATAAAAAATCAGGATTTGGTAGAGAAACACATAAAATGATGTTGGGTCATTACAGACAAACAAAAAATATGTTGGTTTCTTACGATAAAAACAAATTAGGATTCTTTTAGTAGATAATGCAATCAAAAGCCTCCTCGGGAAGGGTTGAATATCCTGTATTCGGGGAGGCTTTTTTAATTAACTTAGTAGTATGAACAAGCGCGTAGACCTTACTAAAGAAGCCTCATCACTCATTGCAACTTTAAAAGAAAAACATGGCCCTTTAATGTTTCATCAAAGCGGTGGATGTTGCGATGGATCACAGCCCATGTGTTTTGAAAAAGGCGATTTTAAAATTGGCGGAAGCGATATTAAAATTGGCGAAATTGACGGTTGCGAATTTTTTATGAGCAAAGATCAATACGAATATTGGAAACATACCCATTTAACCATTGACGTCATTCCAGGACGTGGTTCTAGTTTTTCCTTAGAAATACCTTTAGGATTTCGCTTTATTGTACAATCTCGCTTATTTACCGAAGCAGAACTACAGGACTTAGTACCTATAGTCTACTTCGATTAATTTTTCTAATTTTACTTCTTCTTTAGCTTATTTATTGTAGATAACATCATCATATCATACATGGTTTTCATCATGTCTGCAACAATAGGTTGTGTTTTATCTACAGAACCTGCATTAAATGGTGGTTGCGGATCGTACTCTAAATCCAACATAATCCCTTGCGTATATTTTTCACCAAACAAATCATTAACTATGGCCAAAGACATGTCAATACCTGCCGAAACACCTGCACTTGTCCAATATTTTCCATCTTGTACATAACGCTTTTTTACAAATTTAGCACCATAGTTAGTTAACATTTCTTCCGCTCGATACCAATTGGTAGTAGCATGTTTGTCTTGTAATAATCCCGTAGCACCTAAAATCCATGCACCTGTACAAACACTAGTTGTGTATTTTGAAGTTTTGTCTATTTGTTGAATCCAGTTAAGCACTGCTGTATCTTTTGTCATTAATAAAGTTTCAATAGCTCCACCTGGAATAAGGATAATGTCTAATTTTTTAACTTCAGCAATAGTAGTATCAACTTGCACTTTAACCCCCGAATTATTTTTTAAAAGTCCTTTTTGTTTGGCAATTAAGAATGTTTTAGCGCCACTAATTTGTCTTAAAACTTGATACGGACCCATCGCATCCAAATTGTTGAAACCGTCATATACAAATACACCAATGGTGTTAATTTGAGTTTTTGGTTGTTGCATTATGATATCCATCATTTCTTGATGCTTTTTGGCATCAGCAGCTGTTTGTGCGTATACCATATTTGTCATTAAAAAAGCAAACATCAAATTCAGATAAATTTTAAAAGATGTAATTTTCATAAAGTTATTTTTTATCAATTAGTTCAAAATAGGTAGCAACAAATTTGCCATCAACAATATCGCCTTGCACTTTTGCTTTTCTAATGGCATTGCAAAAACCCATTTTGCTATGTGCGTCACCAAAGTCATCTATTTTAGCCTTGTCAACAAAAAAGGATTTGCCGTCCATTCTTACAGCAAGTGTACAGCCTTTACCAGCCATTTTAAATTGGCATTGGCCGCAAGAAGCATCTACAATCAAAGTTTTTTTATTAGGATCAGGGGTTTTATTTGGAGAATTTTGTCCAAAACTAAATGAAGCGATAAATAACAATGCGAATAAAAAATATGATTTCATAAAATGATTTTAAAGAATTGATTATTAAAAACTAAAGCTAATATGTGCAGTGCCTTTCCAATTTAAATTGGTTTGACCCTCTGCATAATTTTGTTGGATAGGCAATTGAACATTTACACCTACTGTAATTTTATTAACGTTCATTTCAACTCCTCCAAGTATATTTACACTGTGTCCACCTGTCCTATAATTTCCATTATCAATGCCTTCGGTTAAACTAATTAAATGATCGTCTAACTTATTGCCTTCATTATTTTCAAATTGCACTCCAGCATTCGGAGTAAATACAGTATGTTTTTTAGTTATGTTATAATAAAGAATTGAATTCATCGTAAACTTATTACCAAATTGATAGCCCTCCTTGTTTTGTGTATTCATCTTATAGTTTAAGTTGGTTGCTAGTCCCCAATTTTCTACTTGATAAATATCTCTAGCGTTTAAAATAAAATCAGTACTGCCTGTTCCCATTTGAGCATTTACATTAGCAAGTGTAACATCAGCATCATGAGGGTCAACTGCAAATGAACCAGTTTTAAATTTAATACCACCGCCCATCCAAAGTTGATGGATAACTAGTTTTTTATCATTAACAACTTTTCGAGAATTTAACAATTGATAATTAGTTAACAAGGTGATATCCCCAACACCATTGGTTTTGCTTGAACCATCATCACTAACAATATTATTTGATTGATAAGGAATAAAACCAAATATTAGCCATTTTTTTGTCAAATTATAGCCTGTCCAAATCTCGTAAGTATTATAAGTGTTGTTACTAAACTGAGTATTATCATTTTGTAATACTGTTTTATAACTACTATAGTTATATCTAACTCCTAAAAACTTGGAATCAAAATTAGGATACATGCCTAAATATAAATTTCCGCCACCACATCCGCAAATGCTACATGCATTAGCGTTATAAGCCACTAACAATATTGTTATGGCTATGAAAATCTTTTTCATAGTTGAATTGGATTAATTGTAATAAAATTTAAAAAAATCTAAATAGTATTACAATAGGAAGGCGGACGAAAAATAGAAACAAAATAATTACAACTGAATTTACTTTGATGTTGTATGTAAAAAGTATTACTATTAGCAATAGTAGTAAATTCTATAGTTGGGAAAAATGATTTTGAAGAAAGCACAAAATCAGGTTGATTATACTTAGGCGCATTTGCTCCTGAACTGTTATCGCTCTCCTGTTTTTTCATTTTTTTGAGCATCTGGCATTTACCATTACAATGCATCATGGGCTTTGCCTTGTTTACACAAGCTTTTTTATAGGCATCTAAATTTACCATATAGTCCGCCAGCAAAAATGATCTTGAAAAAGTTTGTGCAATAAGCGCAGTAAATAATAATATGACGATGGTATATTTCAAAGTTCAGCAAAAATATAAAATTTATAGATTCCTTTTATGATTTAAATCAGATAAGTAAACATCATGCAGTAGATTTGTGAAATTAATAAAAATCATCTACCCTTTTTGGAATACGCAACCTGCATATATCATTATCAAAAAAAACTAAGTATTTTAATACCTGACCCTACAAGTATTAAATCTACTTATGAAGAATTAGTTCAAAAGGATACAAACATTCCCTTTCCATTTTGGGCCAAACTATGGCCGTCTTCATTGGCTTTAACTGCTTTTTTACAAGATCAGCCTAAATGGGTAGCAAATAAGAAAGTATTAGAAATTGGCGCAGGCATTGGTCTTCCCTCATTTTCTATATCAGGCATTGTCTCCGAAGTATTAATAAGTGACTATGCTAAAGATGCAGTTGAATTGATAACAAAAAACATAAATGTATTAAAACTAAATAATGCGCGCGCTATGATGTTAGATTGGAACCAATTTCCAGATAATATTTGTGCTGATACCATTTTGTTAAGTGATATTAATTATGCGCCCGATCAATTTGAGCCACTCTTAAAATTATTGAAGCGATTTTTAAATGAGAAAAGTACACTTATTTTGGCAACTCCACAGCGCATTATGGCTGCCCCTTTTGTTGAGCAAATACAATCCTATGTTAAGGAAACATATATTCAATCAATAATAGAAAATGAGCAATCTATTGATATTACTTTACTGGTTCTTAAATCATAAGGATTGAAATAGCTGCCTAAAATGCCAGCAAATATTTACTTTAATGTTTTTGCAATCTCTTCAAAAGCATGTGGAAGCACTAACTTAAATCTTGCATAGGAAGCGTCAGAGATATTTTTGTGGTCAAAGGGAACAAACTGAACATAGTCCTTGCTTTCACCCACCTTACGCCCATATTTGTAGTCGTAAGTAAACCAACCATCTGGCTGTAATTTAACTTCAGCCAACTTATTATTAGGTATTGTAATAAAAAATAGATTTTTTTGAACAGCTGATGAATTTGCTAAACTTTTCGCGCGTAAAGCAAGGTAAGCCTCTTTAGCAGTCTCCACCGAAGGGTCAATTAATTCAACATGTTTTGAAATGCAATTACGGTATCTGTATTGATTGTCTTTTTTATAATCATATAATTCATTCAAAACTTTTGCAATAGTATCCTTCATATATGGGTAATGCGTACAACCCAATATTAAAGTGTTCATTGGTGTTTCAATATCGTCCTTCAGCATTTTTTCCAATAATGTCACTAAATGATAACGTACATAATTAGCAGGATCGTTCAATTGCAAATCCAAACAACTACCTTTTCCATCATACTCACATAATAATTTGTTATCAGACTTATCAAATTTATAAGCAGCTAATAAAGTGGTATCAATAATATAAATTGGATTTTTCATTGAAGGCCCTTTGTATTCCTTTCTTGCTTTCGTTAAGGTGTCAACGAAATAACTCCAATCACGATCGATACTTTCTGCGAGTCCTGCTCCACCCTGACTTACAACTGACAATACAGGCAGTCCTTTTTCTTTTGCCATGGCTTGTAAGGTTCTTGGATAACCCTCTGATGCAACAGTGCCTGCAGTTGCAAAAACACCAATTGTCCCTTTACCATTTTTTGCTTGATATGCAAGTGCTGCTTTTGCACCAGCATCAATAACACCAATAACAGGAACCTGGATATTATCCGTTTTGAACTTTGCTTTAATATCTGTTAATGCATAGGCGGTTGCTGTATTACAAGCCAACACAATCATTTTAACAGATAATTTATTTGTATTTGCATTCAATAAAAATTGCATGTTTTTAAAAATATGCTCCTTTAGTAAATCTGTTTTATGTTCAGCAGCATAATTGCCATAAGGCATATTTGCTTGGTCCGCTAGGTATTCAAAAAACTCTTTATTAAAATCGGGTTTCCCATCAGCACCAGGAATACCAGTTGTATTATTAAACGCGTCAAGGGATAACATAGCTTCCAAAACAGTTAAACCGCCAGTACCTGAATCAAATACACCAATTGGAAGTTCACTTTTATTGCTTGAAATTTTTTGGGCATTTACGCTAAGTGTTAAAAAAAATAAGAAACCAATATAAAAGGTGCGCATTATCATATACTTAAATTATGTTGCTAATTTAAACATTTTATACATAATCAAGCAAGAGAACTTATTTGCTTGTTTATTTTGGCTAATTTAGACTGAACAAATGTTACAATATGAAAAATTCCATTTTAGAGAACTGTAACCATCCTGAAAAATTAGAACAACTCTACAGAAATGACAAATTAGCATTTAAGAAAGCATTTAATCAGTTATTTGCAGAAAATAAAGACAATCAATATTTAAAATTTTGGGATTTACGTTTAAATTATACAGAATCAACAATAAGTTTAGGGGATTATAAAGAATTTTGGCTTGTATTCACACTATCATTAATTGCAGGATTAATTGCGAATATTTCAAACCTCTCCATGGTGCGCTCCGAATTATTTTTCACACGTAATACGTCTTTTATTATTATTCCATTTATCAGTTTCTATTTTCTAAAAAAACAACAACTAAGTCAAAAACAACTTTACACTATAATTGCCATTTTTGTAATTGCAGCAATTTATATTAATTGTTTGCCAAACATTTCGAATAGTAGTTCTATTCAACTTTCTTATATTCATCTACCTTTATTTTTATGGACAGTACTTGGATATAGTTATTTAGGGAATACTCCTTTTGATTATGAAAAGCGTATTAATTTTTTAAAATACAATGGAGATTTAGTTATTATGGTTGCTATCATTGTATTATCATGTTTCTTATTCACCGCAATTACCTTAGGATTATTTCAATTAATTGGATTTAAAATAGAATCATTTTACATGAAGCATATTGCCATTTGGGCTATTGGAGGGGTCCCTATTTTCGCAACCTACTTGATAAATAACAACCCTAATATCATTAATAAGGTTTCACCAATTATTGCTAAAATATTTACGCCATTGGTATTTATCAATTTAACGATATACTTAATTGCACTGATTTATGCAGGAAAGTACCCGCATAACGATCGAACATTATTATTAATTTACAATGCATTGTTGATAGGGGTATTGGCACTAATATTTTTTTCAATTGCAGAAACCGAGAATATCAAGAAAAGTAACTACAAAATATTTTTACTGCTAGGCCTTTCAATATTAACTATTACTATAAATGCAATCGCACTTACAGCAATAGCATATCGAATTTATGATTTAGGCATAACCCCCAATAGGTTTGCTGTTTTGGGAGGAAACATTTTAATATTCATACACCTAATTATTGTCTCATATACCCTGTTTAATATTTTAAGAAATAAGACAGCATCAAGCGCTATTGAAAAAAGCATTGCAAGCTATTTGCCAGTTTATGCAGTTTGGACTGGGGTGGTAGCTTTCTTATTTCCTTTACTGTTTAATCTTAAATAGGCATTTAGAAAAGATAGGAATAATGCCTGGCTATTTATTTTTGACAAATTTGTGGGATCCATCGCAATTAGGCATTCTTTTCGATAAGCCACAGGTACAATCGTTTAATCCCTTCCCACATAAAATTTTAGGAATAGATTTTTCGATTCTTGTAGTACGTGTTGCTGTTTGTTTTGCACTTTCAAAAAATAAAATATAGGCTCTTTGTCTGCCCGGGGTCAACGCTTCGAAAGCTTTTTTTAGCGGCGAATTCTTTTTAAAAATAGAGGTCAACTCTTCGGGTAGTTTATTTGGTTCTGCCTTTTTCAAAATAACCTTAGCCCCTGATTTTTCTAACTCAATGGCTTGTTTGATATACGCCTTTATTGTCGCTTTTTGTTTTGATATTTCTTGAAGATTCGAAAAGCGAATTTGCCTTGCAGATTGAACCTGTTCAGTTTGTTGAATCAGTACACGCTTAGTATCGGTAATTAAAGCTCCTTTAAAAAACAAAAGGGCGCAATATTGTTTAAATCCATGGATTAGAACAATGTTTGCGCCCTCTAACATATAACAAGGATGTTTCCACTTAATGGTTTCTTCTAATTTACATTCTAAAACAATTTCCCTTAAGGCATCAAATTCTTTTTGCCATTGTTTTGCCTTAATTATAAATTGGTCAACTTGTGGATTCATGCATTTTTTTTAGTATCCAAAACTATTTTAATTTCATGTTAATTGGATCCCATTGGATAATTTTTTTACTGAAATAACTTTCATTGCAAGCTAATGCTGGTGCTGCAGCTCTAAATCCAAACTCAGCATCTTCAACAACAGGCTTCCCTGTTCGGATAGCATCAAAGAAATTTGTAAAATGATCTAAATGCTCATCATATCCAACTGGTGCTTTGTAAACTACATCATCCTTTGTTTTTCTTTTCTTTTGTGCATCAGTCCACTTTGCATTGTAGTCCTTAGTCATTTCATCTTGCATACTTTTTGAAAAAGTGAAAACGGAATCGTATCCCCCAAATCCAGGCGCTTCGGGCATATAACTATGTTTCACTAAAATATCATTCCCTTTTACATCCATTACTCCTTCGGAACCAATTAATCGTATTACTTCCTGTCCGCCTGTTCCACTCACAAAGTTTACTTGCAAAGTCATTTGAAAAGCAGGATGATCATTGTTTTGTCCATATTGCATTACACCCGACATTACATCCGGCATGTTTCGCCCATCATTCCAATGACTAAACTGTCCGGTGCTGTAAATAGTTTCCGGCCCTTTTGAGTTGGTGATAAAATGCGTGCCGCTTAATAAATGAATGAACAAATCGCCAGCAACTCCGGTACCCACTTCCTTATATGCGCGCCACCAGAAAAACTTTTTAGCATCAAATTCCATTTTACCAGTCACTTCAATAAATTTACTCCAGTCAGTTGTTTCGGCACTAGCATCCTTTGGAATGGTGTATTCCCAAGCTCCAATTGAACTTTGTCTATCATAAACTGCATTCACCATATTTAATTTTCCAATTTCTCCAGCAGCTAGTAGTTCTTTTGCTTTCGCAAGTCCTATACTGCTTACTCTTTGTGATCCCACTTGCAACACCTTCCCCGATTTTTTTGCCGCATCTATTACCGAATAACCTTCGGCAATTTTAAAGACCATTGGCTTTTCACAATAAACATGCTTCCCTTTTGCCAATGCTTCAATCGTAATTTTTGCATGCCAACAATCAGTAGTTGCAATAATAACTGCATCAATATCTGGTCGATCTAAAATATCTTTATAATTGCGCGTAGTATATAAGTCCTTGCCAAATTTTTCTTTTGCATTTTCCAAGCGACCGGTATACAAATCACAAATGCCCGCTAATTCAACTCCAGGCACTTTTAAAGCAGTGCTTAAATCAAAATGTCCTTGTACACCATATCCAATTACACCTAATCTAATTTTTTCTCCTGCAGAAATTTTCTTTTCATACATTAATATTCTTTCTTCGGCTTTTGCTTTTGCTGCTAATGAACTTAATGGAGAGGCAACACTAGCAATGCTAGTAGCGCCAATAAGTTGTAGAAATTTTCTTCTTGAAGAGGATGAATCGTTTGACATTGATATATTTTTTGGTGAGTTTTTTAAAATTGAATTAGTCCATTAATTCATAACGAACATAAGCAAATTGTTTCCCGTCGGGACTCCATGATGGTACATTAATGGTGCCCTGTCCTCCATAAAACGCTTCTGTTAAATCAGTAAGCTTTTTCGTAGTTAAATCTAAAAGGCGCAACTTTATTTGTCTTCCAAAAGGATGTGTTTGTTTTTGATCCTCCAAGTAAGTTATAATTGTAGCCACTTTATTATTAGGTGCAATATGTGCAAACCAATTTGAGTGTGCATCAAATGTCATTTGTTCTGGATTGGATCCATCAGCATGCATTCTCCAAATTTGCATCATGCCTGTACGATATGAATTGATATAAATAAATTTTCCATCAGGCGAAAATTCTGGGCCATCATCCAAACCTTCCGTATTCGTTAATCTAATTTCCGATCCACCATTCACACTCATTTTATAAACATCATAGTTACCATTGCGATTTGCGCAATAGACAATATCTTTTCCATCAGGCGAAACGCCATGCCAATAAGATGTAGTGGCAGGTGTAATTTGAGTAGGCTCGCCTCCTTCGGCATCAACTTTAAAAATAAAAGAAGTATGCTCTTTAAATTCAGGCTTCCCACTTGAAATAAATAAGGTTTTGCCATCAAATGAAAAACCGTGGTCATTGTTTGCGTCCTGCACGTTTCCTGTATTCAACGCTCCAAGCTTGTCACCCATAGTGCTAATTTTTTCCAACTTGCCAAGACTATTAATTAGCAAATACTTACCATCACGCGACCAATTTGGCGCTTCAAAATGACGCATTTCTCTTAATATTAAACTAGACTTTCCCGATGCAAGGTCATAAATGAATAAGGAGCTTATCACTTTTTTACCTTCAGGTACTTGGGCAAAAATTGATAACGTAAAAGACGTACATAACAAAGCTAAAAATAGCTTTTTCATAGGCATAGGTTTTTCTAAATAAACAATCGTCTATCAATTTAAGGAAAATAGTTTAAAAATGGGTCCTTTTATATATTAGGAAGCTTGTACCCATTGTGGTACTTCTTCATATAATATTCAGCATGAATTGATGGGTCAGTAAATTGATGCTTAGCTTCATCCCAGCTTATTTTTTTACCCGAACGATATGCTATATTTCCCATTTGAGCAACAGTTGCAATATGCGCTCCTTCCTCAATGGTACAATGCAAAGATGATGGATTGTTATTTCTAATAGCACCAATGAAATTTTCCCAATGCTTCTCTACTCCATTATCTTGTACTTTAGCATAAGGTTTAACTACTTTATTTTTTGCTTGACTTTCTTCAATAACTTCCCAGCCTTGTCTATCTAAAATAAGCGTTCCGTTATTTCCAATAAATGCAATGCCATGATTTCGATTATACGACCCATTATCAATTCCCATTGCTGAGTCCCACACTAAATTAAATTTATCAAATTCATACAATGATGTAAGCGTATCCGGCGTTTCCTCAGCAAGTTCAGGATAAGCAAATTTACCACCTAAGGCACTTACTGAAATTGGATTGCCTGCTTTCATACCTTGCACCGCATAATCCAATAAATGAACACCCCAATCGGTCATTAATCCTCCTGCATAATCCCAAAACCATCTAAAATGAAAATGAAAACGACTGCTATTAAATGTTCTTGTTGGAGCAGGCCCTAACCAAGATTTATAATCAATATAATCTGGTGGAATACTATCGGCCACTACTGGCTGAGGGCGCATCCACCCTTGATAACACCAAACTTTT
This sequence comes from Chitinophagaceae bacterium, assembly GCA_947375185.1. Taxonomy (GTDB): domain Bacteria; phylum Bacteroidota; class Bacteroidia; order Chitinophagales; family Chitinophagaceae; genus Sediminibacterium. The sequence continues at coordinate 9,560 of CANCEU010000007.1, read as the reverse complement.
GTAGTTCTAATATTTCCTAGTTGACCTGAGTGCACAAAATCCAAAGCATCTTTAAAATGTTGTTCACTTCGTTGCCATTGCCCCACTTGAACAATTCGATTATATCTATTCTTTGCTTTAATCATAGCATCACATTCGCCAATTGAATTTCCTGCAGGTTTTTCAACATAAACATGTTTACCTGAAGCGCAGGCTTCAATCATTTGCAGCGCATGCCAATGATCGGGTGTGCCTACAATCACTACATCAATATCTTTTCGATCTAATATTTTTCGGTAGTCGCTATAAGTATCAATATTTTTTACATTGGGTTGAGCAACTAATAATTCTTGCTTGCGTTTACTTAAAACAGAACCATCAATATCACAAAGTGCAACTACTTCAACATTTTTTACAGTTATTGCAGCCATTGTATTTGACCAACCCATTCCATTCACGCCAATAGTTGCTACGCGAATGGTATCACTAGTAAAAAAATTACTTTTAGCAAAGCCTGGTGTTGCAATAAATCCTGCAGATGCTAATGACAATTGTTTAATAAAGTTTCTTCGTTGATTCATATGGTATTAATTTAAGCTTATTAAATATACCAATGTTTTTCGAAAAATTTAGCTCACATCTTCATAAAGCTCAAGTGGCAATCCATCAGGGTCTGCAAAGAAAGTGAATCGTTTTTGTGTGTATTGATCTATTCTAATTACTTCACAATCAACGCCTTTAGATTTTAAATCTTGAATAGCAACTTCAATGTCTTCTACAGCAAAAGCAAGATGCCTTAAGCCACAGGACTCAGGCTGAGATGGCCTTGCAGGTGGATTGGGAAATGAAAATAGCTCAATAGTGAATACATTGTTTAATGCTAAATCTAATTTATAAGAATCTCTATCCGCTCTAAATATTTCTCTTATAATGGTGAAGCCTAAAATATTTGTATAAAAAAATTTAGACTTTTCATAGTCAGCACATATTACTGCAATATGATGTACACTTTTTAGTTTCATGAATTTTTATTCTATTCCTAAATTTATTTTAAATTATTTATATTTAAGTATTGATTTTTGACAAAGCCTAAAATAAATACACCATGAATAAATTTACTCTCGAACAAATACAACAGTATTATAAGTATGGGTATATCATAATAAAGAATTTTTGCAGTAAAGCTGAGGTGGATAAGATGTATGGCATTGCTGTTAAAGACGATGCGATGGCAAAAAACGCTTTAGATTTAAATGACCAATCGGGCAAAAAAACAAAACTCTCCTTGTGGTTTACACCTGGCAATGATATTTTTGGATATTTAACCAGAGGCGAACGCATAGTGAATAGAGTGGCTCAACTATTAGATAGTGAAGCTCCGGTTTGTCATTTCCATTCTAAACTAATGCAAAAAGAGCCAAAAGTGGGAGGTGCTTGGGAATGGCACCAAGATTATGGCTATTGGTACAAAAATCAATTTATGTTTCCCGATCAACTTTTGAGTGTGATGGTTGCATTAACACCGGCAAACAAACAAAATGGATGTATTCAGGTAATAAAGGGGTCACATAAACTTGGCAGAGTAAACCATGGTTTTGCGGGAGAGCAGGTAGGTGCAGATATGACAATGGTGGATAACGCCTTAAAGACAATGGACTTAGTTTATGTAGAAATAGAAGCAGGTGATGCACTTTTCTTTCACAGTAATTTATTACATCGCTCTGAAGCAAATTTATCAGACAAGCCTAGATGGTCCATCATATCATGTTATAGTGCGCAAAGTAATCTAGCTTATAACGAAACTTCTACTTCGTGGAAAGAACCCATACAAGTTGTACCAGATGAGGCAATTATGAATTGGGAACATGAAAGTTTAGGCGGTGCCGATTTTTTAAAAAAAGAAAATGACCCAGCTTTAAAGGAAACGGGATGGGAGCAAAAATAGTAAAATAGCCCTATAAAAAGTTTATAAATAGATAGTTAAGCATATAATTATATTAATATGTTTAATATTTTAACCCTGTTTTTATATTTGGATGAATAGAATTTTTACCTACCTTTAGGTACTAAAATAAAATTTATGGGAGACATATTTTCAGGTCAACACATCTTGTTGATTTTAATATTGGTGTTAGTTTTCTTTGGTGGTAAAAAAATTCCTGAATTAATGCGTGGTCTAGGTAAAGGAATTAGAGAATTCAAAGACGCAAAAGACAATATTAAAAGAGAAATTGACGGACAAATTAACGAAGACGGTAGCGCTAGTAAAAACAATACTACTACACCTCAATAATCTTAAACTGATTTAACAGAGAACCTCGAGGGCAGCCTTCGAGGTTTTGTGTTAATTACACATTATAATCATCCTCTTTCTAGAACAATAATGGGCCTTTTTTCAAAAAAATCTGACGCTGAGTTAAAAGGTGAAATGACCTTCTTTGATCATATTGATGAGCTAAGAAAGCATTTATTTCGCTCTGCTATTGCTATTTTAATTGGAATGATTGTCATACACATTTACAATAATTTCATTGTAAAAAAAGTATTGATGGGTCCAACCCATGCTGATTTTCCAACCTATACATTTTTATGTAAGCTAGGGCAGAAATTAAATATGGGAAATAGCCTTTGCTTAAGTGAAATTAAAGTAGAGCTTCAAAGTAATTCGGTCGCAGGACAATTTGGTGTGTATGTAAATATTTTAATCATTGGAGGAATCATTCTTGCATTCCCCTATGTGTTTTGGCAATTTTGGAAATTTATAAAGCCTGCACTTAAGACGAATGAATTAAATGGAACGCGTGGTGTCATATTTTGGGTATCAACCTTATTTTTCATAGGTGTCTTATTTGGGTATTTTGTTGTAGCACCATATACCATTAACTTTTTTGCCAATTTTTCGATAGACGAAAACATTAAAAACTTTTGGACTTTATCTAGTTACTTTAGCACAATCATACCACTCATTCTTGGCTCTGGTATTGCATTTCAGCTTCCTTTAGTTTTATACTTCCTTGCTAAAGTAGATGTAGTAAGTGTTGCATTTTTAAAAAAATACAGAAAGCATTCTGTATTAATTATTGTAATTGCCACTTCAGCAATTACTCCTCCCGACATGTTAAGTACTATTATTTGTAGTATCCCGCTTGTATTGCTTTATGAAATAAGCATTATTCTTTGTAAAGGAGTAGAGAAGAAAAAACAAAAGAAAGGTTCAGCACCTGAGTGGGATTAATAACTGATTTTAGTTTTATAATACGAAAATATTAAAAATGAAAAATCGAATCATTTCATTCGGATTTCTACTTGCATATTGTTTTCTACTTATTGAAATTTTAGTGCTAAAAGAATTGCCGTTAATTCGCGTAGGGCATATGATGTTTAATTTTGGTGGAACTCAGGAAGGTCAGTCCAATTTTGTCCCATTAAAAACAATCATACCTTATTTAAAAGGCCGTAATGGCTTACTAATTGCAGGAATTAATATTGTAGGCAATATAGTCGCTTTAATTCCATTAGGATTTTTAATGCCATTTGTAATTCCAAAAATGAACTGGAAAAAAACAATACTGCTTGCTTTATTGGCTGGCCTGCTAATTGAAATAACACAAGCTATATTGCATATTGGAATATTTGATATTGACGATGTTATATTAAATGGATTGGGAGTTGTTATTGGCTTTAGGATATTTAGATGGTATTCAAAATTTTCAGAAAAGACAGTTCGAATTGTGAATCGTAGTGTTATAATTGCAGTTATTTTTATAATCACTATTTTATCACTTTCCTATTTAAAATTAATTCAGTTGCCTTTTGGACTTGAATCAAACATCGAAAGCAAAAAACTTACTCCTCTTAATCATAATTCCATAGACAAATTGGATGCAGGGCAATGTTGTGATTTATGTAACGGAACTGGAGGAACGGGTCAGATTGTAAGTATAGAAACGAATTCAATACAAATTGTACGAAGAGAAGGTACAAATCAAATAATTAAATTAACAAAACAAACTGCTATCAAAACGAATAAAGGGGATGCAACAAATGATGTATTTAAAATAGGAATGCATGTAACTGTAATTATTGATGAGACCGAAACGGCTTCACTTATTTTAGTGTGTAATACGAACTAATTCTTTTAATCAAGAAGGCCCCGCGATGCGGGGCCTTCTTGATATAGGGCAAATAAAATTTGCTCAAAAAAATATAGGAAACCTTATTTGAATCCAATTTTCTCTAAACCTTTGTGGCTTATTACAATCGCTTCTTCAGGTGTTTCATTAAAAGTTGCATCTTGTTCAACATAATAATATTTCATACCTGCTAATTTTTTTTCAGCAAGAATACGTTTAAAGTCAATATGACCATTGCCTACAGGAGCAAAACGACCTTGGTCATCCATGTCTTTTACATGCCATATTTTAAAACGACCTGGATAACGCTTAAAATAGGCAACTGGATCTTGTCCTGCTTTTGTTACCCAATATAAGTCCATTTGAAAATTCACAATGCTTTTATCGCAATGCTCAAGTAAATAATCCAGGACTACATTACCCTCATCATCTTTTGCAAATTCAAAATCATGATTGTGGTATAATAATTCTAAACCACCTGCCTTACATTTGGCGCCTAACTTATTTAAGATTTCAGCTAAATTTTTTGCGCCGCCTTTCATTCCTAATTTCTTATTAACTGCATCGTAAGTAAATAAACCCATTGGAGGTACTGGGATGACAAAATATTTAAAACCTGCCGTTTTTAAATCAGCTATTTGCTGATCAATATTATCAAAAGTAACCGTTCCTTGGTGTGCTGAAATAGGTGTCAATTTCATTTCATCTAATAATGCCTTAAAATCAGCAGGTGATAAATTGTAAAATTTACCATTATTGTATCCAGCCGACTCTACATTTACATATCCCGCTTGTGCAACTTTTTGTAAAGTAGCACGGGCGTCTTTTGTCATTAAGTCACGCACGGTATATAAGGCTAAGCCTCCAAATGGTTTACCTGGAACTTGTTGTTTTTCGATTGGCTTAAAGGCAAGAAGTGCAATAGCAAAAAATGCACCTAGCACTAAAACAGGTTTGAAAAAATTAGTGATTTTCATAGCAAGCAATTGTATTGATTATTATTAATAATTTGATTCATGAATTTACTGAATTTGTGATTAAAACAAACAATTTGCTTTAATTATTGTTTATAAAGTCAATCCCCATTCAAGATTCATGACAAACACCGCTTCGTTAATATTCCCGCATCAGCTGTTCCAAAATAATCCTGTTTTACAAAAGGGGCGTGTGGTATACTTGATTGAGGAAGTACTCTTTTTCAACCAATACCAATTTCATAAACAAAAATTAGTGCTGCACAGATCCAGCATGAAATTTTATGAACAGTATTTAATAAACAATGGCTATGATGTTAAATACATTCAGTGCGATAGTAAACAAAGTAATAGTACCCGTTTAGTTGATACACTAGCAAAGGACGGGATTAAGGAAATTAATATTGTAGATGTTGTCGACAATTGGTTGATGAAAAAGATTAAGGCTACTTGTATTAAAAACAAAATTCAATTACACATTATTGATAGTCCTAATTTTTTAAACACAACTAACAGTGTTGCTCATTTTTTTGATAATAGAAAAACATATTTTCAAACTGATTTTTATACTTGGCAGCGCAAACAGCGAAACATTTTATTGGAGGTAGATGGAAAACCTGTTGGTGGTAAATGGACCTACGATTCGGATAATAGATCCAAATTTCCAAAAAAGGAAATAGTTCCAAACCTTCCGCTACCCAATCAAAATGAATTCATACAAGAAGCTAAAACCTATGTGGAACAGCATTTTTCGAATAACTATGGTGATATCAATGTTGCTCATTTGTTTGCAATTACATTTAAAGATGCTGAAGATTGGTTAGACGAATTTTTAAGATCTCGATTTGAAAAATTTGGAATTTATGAAGATGCAATCGTAACAAATGAAGCGATATTGCATCATTCTGTATTGAGTCCTATGTTGAATATTGGGCTACTAGCTCCTCAACAAATCATTGATAAAGCATTGAGTATTGGACAAGAAAAAAATATTCCATTAAATTCTTTAGAGGGATTTATTCGACAGATAATGGGATGGAGAGAATTTATTAAAATTGTATATGAGCGAGAAGGAACAAAACAGCGTACCACCAATTTTTGGAAATTTAAACGAAAAATTCCTGCTAGTTTTTGGAACGGCACCACAGGAATTCTACCCATTGACAACACCATTCAAAAAATTCTAAAAACCGGCTACTGTCACCATATTGAAAGGTTGATGGTATTAGGAAATTTTATGTTGTTATGCGAGTTTGATCCCAATGAAGTGTACAAATGGTTTATGGAAATGTTTATTGATGCCTATGATTGGGTTATGGTACCAAATGTATATGGTATGACACAATTTGCAGATGGAGGAATTATGACCACCAAGCCCTACATAAGCGGTAGCAATTATTTGATGAAGATGAGTGATTACGAAAAAGGGGAATGGCAGGGTATTTGGGATGGATTGTTTTGGCGATTTATGCATGAACATCGCAGCTTCTTTTTAAAAAATCCAAGACTCGGTATGTTAGTGGGCACTTATGACAAAATGAGCCCAGAAAAACAAGCAGCTCATTTAGAAAAAGCGAATCATTATTTAAAAAGTTTAGACAAGTAATATAGTATGAAAATGCAAGTAACAAATAAGGAATTGATGCAGATGGAGCAAAGAGAAAGAGCCCATTTAATAAATAGTGTTGGAGGTTTTAAAAGCGTTTGTTTAATAGGTACTGTTGATGTATCGGGGCAAACCAATTTAGCCATATTTAACTCCATTGTACATATTGGTGCAAACCCTCCACTGATAAGTTTTATAATGCGTCCCGATTCGGTCGAGCGACATACCCTATCAAATATTTTAAGTGTTGGTTATTATACAATCAACCATTTAAATGAAACAATTTATAGACAAGCACATCAAACATCGGCAAGGTATCCTAAAGAAGTATCTGAATTTGATTCCACAGGCTTGACACCTAAATATAAAAACGATTTTAAAGCTCCCTATGTAAAGGAGAGTAATGTTCAATTAGGTATTGAGTTTAAAGAACGCATTAACTTAAGTATCAATAATACCATCATGATTATTGGAGAAATTAAAGAGATGTATTTCCCTGCCGATTGCTTACAAGTTGATGGTTACCTAGACATTGAAAAAGCTGGCACAATTGCCTGCACAGGATTAGACAGCTACCATTCCACTAATCGTATTGAAAGACTCCCTTACGCAAAGCCTTAATATCAAATATTTAAAATAATTCAAAAGCCTCGCAATTTGCGAGGCTTTTGAATACTAATTAAGATCTATTTATTTAAAATTCTTGTTCGCAATTCAGGGAAACGATAAACAGCTACAATCCATATAAATGCTTGAATAACACATTGTGCAATAAATGGTAATCCGTGCTCTAGATGCGTTGCGATGGCACCGCCCATATAAGCAGCTAATAATAAAGTACCTAAAATTCCTGTTCTTGGAATAATAAAAAGGATAGCAGCTACAATTTCAATAACACCTAAAGTGATAAAGTTTTGAGGGCTTAGTCCAAATCCCGCACCCATTTTTAAAGCTTCCGCATTGGCCGTAAATTTGCCAATTGCACTTCCAACAAATATGAATGCAACTAGAGCAGTTAACACCCAGTAAATAATTTTTTGAGCCATAATGTTTGTTTTAAAAGTATAATGTTTTAATGTATCATAAATATAAAAGTATTTACTTTTCAAAATAAGCTCGATGCTACTTATTTTTTAAGATCTTAAATTTTTCGGTATCTAAACACATTACCCCCCACATATAGCCATCTATATCTTGAATACTTCTCAAATACATAAAATCTTCTTTAATAACAAGTACTGGTTCAACGCCACCTGCAGCTATTCCCTTATTAATAATTTCATTTACATGCTCAATGCTTTCAACAGGTAATGTAAATGAAGGCATTTGATATTTACTTGCATCAATTGCAGTCTTGTCTAAATAAGTATTTGCAAATTGTCTTGATTGCAACATAATATAGATAGAATCCGACCATACCATACATTTTTGTTGCTCATCAGTAAACAAAGGATTAATTGTAAAACCAAGTTCAAGATAAAATTTCATTGATTTTTCCAATTCACTTACTGGAATATTTATAAAAATTTGTTTCATTTAACATTTTTTTTAGTTATTCAAGTGTTTACTTTTACCAATCCATCCTAAATGAGTATGGTCAAAACTATCAAAATACTTAAGACCATATCCTGCCACTCTATCAAAGGTTGAATGTACTAAAAATATCAAACTAATTTTCATTATTAAATCGTTGTGAATTAGATAGCCTATTATAAATAATATTGTTAAAAAACCTTGATGATGAAATATATTATATGCGATTGCTCCTAATTTTTTTGTAATAATAAAAAGGACAAATGATATATCTGGAACAAAAAACAAAGCTAGATAAAACTCCCACGAATTTGGGAACAAATGAAAGTATGCGCCTGTAAATAAGCAAAATAAACCTGCGGATTCAAGTTTAAGGACGATTTTCATAATATTAGTTTGATACAAATGTATAAAAAACTAAAAGATGCAAATACCCTAACTCACTGAAAGACAATAAAAAAGCCCTGCAAAATGCAAGGCTATTCTTTTGTGCTCCCCTTACGCACCAAAGTTGCCCCTTTTTCAAAATAGATTGAATTTAGAAAGTTTTCTATTAGTAAACTTATTATCTTTGTGTTGTGTTTAATATTATCACCCGAAGAACGGTTCTAGCATATGCCAAAAAATACCCTATGGCAAGGGTTGCTTTATTTGAATGGTATCATGAATTAGTAATATCGAATTTTAAAAGTTTCAATGAGCTTAAAAAGGTATATGGAAATGTAAGTTTAGTGAGTGATGATAGAGTTGTATTTAATATAATGGGTAATCAATATAGATTAGTAGTAAGGATTGTGTTTGAGTTTAAAGCGATACAGATCAAATGGTTTGGAACACATAGTGACTATGATAAAATAGATGTAACAACAATACTATATAAAAAATAAGGATATGGAATTGAAAATTATAAAGACTAAAAAACAGTATGAGCAATGCCTTGATTGGGTAGATGTTCAGTTTGAGAATAAGGTAAAATCAAATACCCCGCAAGGTGAAAAGCTGCAAGTAGCACTTCTATTAATTAAACAATATGAAGATGCTAATTATCCCATTCCACTTCCAGATCCAATTGATGCTATTAAAGTAAAGATGAATGAGTTAGGATTGAAGAATAAAGATCTTGTTGGGAAAATGGGTAGTAAAGGATATGTATCATCTTTACTCAACAAAAAGAAGCCATTGACCTTGGAGTTAGCTAAGTTGTTTCATCAAGAATTAAATATTCCAGCTGAGGTGTTGTTATCATAGTTGCAATAGGTAAGATTTTATTTAATTTTTCAACGCTTTTTTACGCACTTTAATTATTTCGTCTATTTGTAATATGGTATCTCTTTT
>CANCEU010000006.1 GCA_947375185.1 Chitinophagaceae bacterium | reverse complement strand
CCTTTAAAAAAGAATCCATCACATACCGCACAAGCACTTACACCAAAACCATTTAGGCGCTCTTCACTTGGGATACCTAACCATTTTGCACTTGCCCCTGTAGATATAATTACGGCATCTGCTTCAATTATTTTTTCATCATCGATCCACACTTTTTTTACTTCTCCACTAAAATCAACCTTAGTAGCTAATCCATAACGGATATCAGCACCCATACGTGCAGCTTGTTTTTCAAAATTTACCATCATGTCTGGCCCTTGTATTCCATCAGGGAAACCAGGATAATTCTCTACTTCAGTGGTAATCGTTAGTTGACCACCTGGTTGAATTCCTTGATATAATAATGGTTTCATGTTAGCGCGCGCTGCATAAATTGCAGCAGTATATCCTGCTGGTCCTGAACCTATAATTAAAATGCTTACTTTTTCTGTTTCCATGATTTCCTATTTTTAAGAATTAATTCTTGTCAAAATTAGTTAAAAAAAAGCCCCAAAATCATTTAGATCATTGGGACTTTTTAAGATATTATTGTTAATTAGCCCCAACTAGAGGCTTAATAATTATTTAATGATTTTTTCAAGCCTTTATATATTAAAAAGGCGTAGAAAAATTAGCCCAAATAAGCTTTTAATGCATTACTATATCTAGCTTTCTGTAAGCGTTTAATTGCACGTTCTTTAATTTGTCTAATTCTTTCTTTAGTTAAATCGTATTTTATTCCAATTTGCTCAATGGTAACACCATTTTCTCCATCTAAACCAAAATAAGCATTAACAATTTCGGCTTCTCTTGGACTTAATGATTTTAATACTCGACGAATTTCTTCTCTCAAAGAATCTTTCATTACATCCTCATCAGTATCAGAGCCCCCTTCCAATAAATCACCCATTGCTACATCTTCTGCTTCGTGAACTGGAGCATCTAATGAAGTGTGACGGGTATTAGATTGAAAAATATTATTTATTTCAGTTTCAGACATTTCCAAAATTCCAGCTAACTCTTCAGTTGAAGGCTCACGCTCATGCTCTTGTTCAAAAGCCATATACGCTTTGTTTGCTTTATTATAGGTACCAATTTTATTTTGAGGTAAACGTACTAAACGACCTTGCTCAGCCAATGCTTGTAAAATGGATTGACGAATCCACCAAACGGCATATGAAATGAATTTAAATCCTTTCGTTTCATCAAAACGTTGAGCAGCCTTGATAAGACCCAAATTGCCTTCATTAATCAAATCACTCAATGATAAACCTTGGTGTTGGTATTGTTTAGCAACAGAAACAACGAAACGGAGATTGGCTTGTACCAACTCATCTAATGCGCGTTGATCACCCATTTTGATTTGCTGTGCCAATGTAGTTTCCCTCTCAGGATTAATCATTGAAATCTTAGAAATCTCTTGTAAGTATTTTTCAACCGCTTGAGAATCTCTGTTAGTAATCTGTGTAGCAATTTTAAGCTGCCTCATGCAAGGAATTTATTTAAGTATATAACGAAAGAAACACTAAAATAGTATAGTGATGTCCGTCTGCAAAGGTACTATTTTGTCATGAAATTTACAAATATTGATTATTAAGGAGTTAAACTAATTAATAGTACCTAAAATTGGGCATTTTTTTGAATTTTATCAGTCTTTTTAAACATATTTTAAGGATAATCCCCCCTCCCGAATTATCTTCGTACCATGATTGACTACCGATCCGATACCGTCACCAGGCCTACCCCTGGTATGCTTGCTTTTATGCAATCCGCTCCTGTGGGTGATGATGTTTTCGGTGAAGATCCAAGTATTAATTCGTTAGAAAGGATAACAGCAGCTAAATTTGGAATGGAAGCTGGTTTGTTTTGCCCAAGTGGTACCATGACCAATCAGTTAGCAATCAAAACGCATACTCAAGCAGGAGATGAAGTAATATGTGATGAATTGTCACATATTTATCAATACGAAGGTGGTGGTATCGCTTTTAATTCAGGTTGCTCAGTTAAATTATTACATGGTGATAGAGGACGACTCACCCCCGAACTAATATTAACCGGAATCAATCCCGAAGATGTACACAAACCAATAACTAGTTTAATTAGTGTTGAAAATACAAGTAATCGCGGTGGAGGTGCATGTTACGATTTTGAGACATTTAAAGCCATTAAAAAGGTTGCTAAAGAGCATAATTTACCATTACACTTAGATGGTGCAAGGCTTTTTAATGCTATTGTTGAGAAAAAAGAAGCTCCTATAGAATATGGAAACATATTTGATTCTATTTCTATATGTTTAAGTAAAGGTTTAGGTGCTCCCGTGGGAAGTGTCTTGATTGGAAATACTGCCTTTATAAAAAAAGCACGTCGCTGGCGAAAAGTTTTTGGTGGAGGCATGCGTCAAGCTGGTTTTTTGGCAGCCGCGGGAATATATGCCTTAGAACATCATATTGAACGTTTAGCAGAAGATCATAAAAATGCTAAAATATTAAGTGAAATATTGAGTAAAAAAGATTTCGTTTTATCTATTTTACCTGTAGAAACAAATATAGTAATTGCGACTATTGGTGGTAAATATACTGCCGCTAGTTTTGCAGCAGCTTTAAAAGAAAAGGGTATTTTGGCTATCGCAATGACCCCTACTCAAATTAGATTTGTTTTTCATTTAGATATCAATGAGTCAGATTTAACAAAAACAATTGATACTATTAATCAGTTATAAAAATATATAAGCAATCATAAATAATAATAAGAAGACATGTTAGAAAGAATTGACCCAACAACAACACAGGCCTGGTTTGTTTTAAAAAAACATTTTGAAGATGAGATGAGTCGAAAACATATGAAAGATTTGTTCGCAGCCGATGAGAAAAGATTTGATACCTACTCTATTGCTACTCCAGATATATTGTTTGATTATTCTAAAAATATCATTACAGATAAAACAAAACAATTGCTACTTCAATTGGCAAAAGAATGTTCTTTAAAAGAAGCTATTGAAGCTCAATTTGCTGGACATGCAATCAATGAAACTGAAAATCGTGCTGTATTACATACTGCATTAAGAAATTTTTCTGACGCGCCAGTTTTAGTGGATGGTGCTAATGTGATGCCTGAAATTAAACGCGTTCTACAACAAATGAAAACTTTCTGTGAATCAATTCATTCTGGAGCACATAAAGGTTATACAGGAAAGAAAATTACATCCATTGTAAACATAGGTATTGGCGGAAGTGATTTAGGCCCAGTAATGGTAACTGAGGCATTAAAACCTTATTGGGTGGAAGGTATTCAAGTACATTTTGTAAGTAATGTAGATGGAACACATATTGCAGAAACTTTGAAAAAAGTAAATGCTGAAGAAACCTTGTTCTTAATTGCTTCTAAAACATTCACTACTCAAGAAACCATGACCAATGCACATACTGCAAGAACATGGTTTTTACAACATGCAAACGAAGAAGCTCATATAGCTACACACTTTGTAGCATTAAGTACCAATGAAAAAGCGGTAAATGCTTTTGGAATTAGCAGTAAAAATATGTTTGAATTTTGGGATTGGGTTGGAGGCAGATATTCTCTTTGGAGTGCAATTGGTTTATCTATTGCATTAACAATTGGGTATGAAAATTTCGAATCATTACTCAAAGGTGCACATGATGCAGATAATCATTTTAAAGAAACATCTTTTGATAAAAACATTCCTGTAATCATGGCCTTATTGGGAATTTGGTATACCAATTTCTTTGGCGCTCAAAGCGAAGCAATTTTACCATACGACCAATATATGCATCGTTTTGCAGCCTATTTCCAACAAGGAAATATGGAAAGCAATGGAAAGTATGTTGATCGAAAAGGAACTGCTGTTAATTATTCAACAGGCCCAGTAATTTGGGGCGAACCTGGTACAAATGGTCAACATGCATTTTATCAATTAATACACCAAGGCACTTTGGTAATACCTTGTGATTTTATTGCACCTGCACAAACACATAATCCCATTGGAGACCATCATGATAAATTGTTGAGCAATTATTTTGCACAAACTGAAGCTTTATTAAATGGCAAAACGGAATCCGAAGTAGTATCCGAATTAACAAGTGCAAATAAATCAGCAAAAGAAATTGACTTTTTAGCACCTTTTAAAGTTTTTGCAGGTAATAAACCAACTAATTCATTCTTGGTAAAGAAAATTACGCCATCAACTTTAGGTTTCTTAATAGCATCATACGAACATAAAATTTTCACACAGGGTGTAATATGGAACATTTTTAGTTTTGATCAATGGGGTGTAGAATTAGGTAAACAATTAGCAAATAAAATTTTACCAGAACTAGGAAATGATTCCCCTGTCAATGGTCATGATAGTTCGACAAATGGATTGATCAATCAATTTAAAAATTGGAGAAAATAATGTCAATGACATCCATCTTAAACATACGACCAATTGTCCAAAATGATAATGCTGCAATAGCTTCTGTAATTAGAGCAGCCTTAACTGAATTTGGCGCAAATAAACCAGGTACTGTATATTTTGATCCAACTACAGATGCCTTATATGAATTATTTAAAACACCAGGCTCCTATTATTTCATCGCTACTATCAATGAAATTGTTGTAGGTGGATGTGGTATATTTCCAACCGAGAATTTACCAGAAGGGACCTGTGAATTGGTAAAATTATATTTACAAGCGGATGCAAGAGGGACTGGTTTAGGAAAGCAGTTAATGGAAAAAGCAATGAAATGGGCAAAGCACAATGGATACACACAAGTATATTTAGAATCAATGCCCGAACTTTCTAAAGCAGTTTCTATTTATGAAAAGGTTGGCTTTACAAGAATCAATCAACCTTTAGGAAACAGTGGTCATGGTGGTTGCGATATTTGGATGATAAAAGATTTATAAAAAAAGCCCGATCAAATGATCGGGCTTTTTAATATTTAAACTGGCATTATTATTACCACTTATCTACTTCTTCATTACTTAAATTATCTCCTTGACTTGCATGTGTATCACGTGCTTCTAAAGGTTTTTTTTCAGTAATGGTAGCTGGATCAATATCATGCTCTGGCTCAGCTATTGGTGCTGCAGAAATTACTTCATTAATTGACTTTGGAATTTGTGAATCGGAAAAACTTTCCTTTGCTGGTGCAGCAAAGGAATTTTCACCTTCATATTCGCCATCATTTTCATGATTAAATGCATCAAAATCAAAATCAGGCATTAATTCAGTTTTAACATGATCAACAGCCTCAGTTATAGCTTTTAAAAATTTGTTGAAGTCTTCTTTGTATAAGAAAATTTTATGACGATCATAACCATTATTATCAAACCTTTTTCTACTTTCTGTAATGGTTATGAAGTAATCATTTCCACGAGTCGCTCTTACATCAAAGAAATAAGTTCTTCTTTTACCAGCACGAATCCTTGTACTAAAAACACTCTCAATTTTCTTGTCATTTTGCTCAAATTGCTCGTTCTCCATAATTTGTAATCAATTTATAGAACTAAAATATAGAAATAGATTGAATTACGGAAATTTTGAAAATATTTATTTTAAACCTCCTCATGGGTTTGTTGAATTCGGTATAATTCAGCATACAGACCATTTTTGGCTAACAAACTTTCGTGTGTTCCCATTTCAGCTATTTTCCCATCTTCCAAATAGATAATTAGGTCAAAATGAAAGGTGTAAAATATGCGATGCGTTATAAAAATGGCTGTTTTGTCCTTAATGTATTTGCTTAAATTACTCAAAATAGAATGTTCTGTTTTTGCATCCACAGCACTTAAGCAATCATCAAAAAGATAAATACTTGGGTGTTTAATGATGGCCCTAGAGATAGCAACTCTTTGTTTTTGACCGCCACTTAAAGTAGTTCCTCGTTCTCCTATTAATGTGTCGAATTTATTTGAAAGTTGTTCTATCTCATTAAAAACATTCGCTGTTTGAGTAGCTTCAATTAAATCACTTTCATTGTTGATTAGATTATGTAATCCAAATTCAATATTATTTTTTACAGCATCACTAAATAAAAATACGTCCTGTTGTACATATCCAATAGCACTTCTCAAACCCGTAATTGAAAATTCTTTAATGTCGATTCCATCCATTTTAATAACTCCCTTACTGGGATCATACATTCTAGTTAATAATTGTGCGATGGAGGATTTACCACTTCCTGTTTTACCTAATACCAATACTTTTTGCCCAGCATTAATTTGCAAGTTAAAATCTGAAATTGCATTTATACCAGAATGAGGATACATTAAGTTTACATTTTCAAAACTAATATCACCTTGTAAATTTTGCAATGTTTTGTTACCACTAAATATTGTTGGTTCAATTGATAAGAATTCATTAATCCTTTTTTGAGATGCAGCTGCTCTTTGAATCATACTTGCAGTTAATCCAATTGCACTAACTGGAAAAGTGAGCATGTTAATATAAAACACAAATTCAATAATTGTTCCAACTTTACTAGGATCATGATAGGCTTGAATACCACCAAGAAATATTGTTAGCAAAGTGCTTAATCCAATCATCAAGGACATTGTAGGGGTGTAAAAAGCTTCTACACTAGCTAAACTAACTGCATTCTTTCGATACAATTCACTGTTCTTTTTAAAGAAACCAAGCATCGCTGATTCTTGAACAAATGATTTTATAACTCTAATGCCCGAATATGATTCTTGAGCATTTGTGGTAAGATCAGATAATTGCCCTTGTATTTCTTCACTTTTTTTATTAATAACCGTATTAACAATATAAATAGTAATGGCTAATATAGGTAACGGTGCAAGTACATATAAACTTAAACTTGGATCTTTACTAAACATGTTAAATAAACAAAAACCAATAATTGATATAAGATTTATTAAATACATAAGTGAAGGGCCCGTATACATTCTTACCCTACTTACATCTTCAGACATTCTGTTCATTAAATCACCTGTACTATGTGTTTTATAAAACTCTGTATCTAATTTTTGATAATGGGCATACACTTGATTTTTTTGATCAAATTCAATATGTCTACTCATTACGATAATGGTTTGGCGCATAAAAAACATAAATACACTCCTTATGATTGCCAAAATCAAAATAGTAATACTACAAAAGGTTATTAGAGAGGTAAAGCCAAATTGGTTCCTTTCTCCTAAATGTGAAATAAAAGACACAATTAGGTCATGATTAATATTAGTGGCAGGTTTCCCTCCTGGAAGTTTGGCTTGTACTAAATTAACTACATATCCAGTGATTTGAGGGGACAAAACGGCTAAGTAGTTGGTAGCAATAACCAATAATATTCCCGAGAAGAATCTGAATCTATATTTCCAAAAAAACACATTTAAAGCCGATAATTCTTTCACTTACTCCTTTTTTGTAAAGATACATGGTAGTCAATTAATTAGGTATTTTGTTTAAAGGAATAAAAAGTCAATATTTTTTGTATAATTCGTTTTCGTATCCTACATTTGCCGCGGAGAGATGGCAGAGCGGTCGAATGCGGCGGTCTTGAAAACCGTTGACTGTTACAGGTCCGGGGGTTCGAATCCCTCTCTCTCCGCCAACCAGTTACAAAACCACGATTTATCGTGGTTTTTTTGTTTTCAAAAGTCACGAAGTGACAACACATTTCGAAAAACGTGGCATAAAGCTTGCTTTAATGACAAGTTTTGACAAATTGCGTGGCTAATCCTAGTAGCTAATAAACAAAAATAGGTCACCCAATGGATGACCTATTACATATATTAGATTTTTATCTATTGTTGAACTCCTTCTCCGTGAAAGCTAACTTGCTTATTTAAATTACCATTAAAAAAAATAGTTGCCATTTTAGTAAAATTGCCAACTGCAGCACCATTAAATCCAAGTACAATCGATGCATGTGCCCCTGGTGCAATCACTTGACCTTTTTCATATTTAGGCGTAGTACAACCACAACCCACCATTACATTATCAATTGTAATTGGTGCTGCGCTAATATTTTCAATATCAACTTTAAACTCAGTTGGTTTACCATAAGTAATTTTTCCCATATCATAGTTATCATTGGTAAACTTCAACACTTTTGTAATATCAGTTTGTGCAGGAGTATTTTGAGCATTTAAATTCAGTGCACCAAAAACTAGTAAAGCAGCAAATAAAATAGATTTCATATTATTAATTTTATGATTACAAATTTAAACAATTATGTTTAATAACGAATTATTTACCATTTTGAAGATAGCCAGTTATTACATTTTTTATGGTATTTACACTTATCTTTTTACCAATTAACTTACCATGGTTATCAATTAGATAAAATAATGGATTAGTATAAGCATCGTAGGCTTTGCGAATTTCATTATCATTACCTAAACTCACATGCATATAATTATGATCTAAATGATGATCATTGATGAAAGCCTTCCATATTAAAGGTTGAGTCATCATATCATTACAAACCGTAAACTTACCTATATTCAACACCAATTGCTTTTCAATTACGCGTATAATGCTATCCATTTTTGGTAATTCAACCATACAATGAGCACAAGTGGGATCAAAGAATGTAATAAGGGTGTAATCAAATTTATCAGCGAACTGATACAGACTCCTATCATTTCCAGCAGTGTCTTTAAGTATCATATTGACTGAGGTATCCTGTAATTTCAATGCTTCTACTTTCGCAAAGTCTTCTAATAATTGTTTCTCTAATTTTGGATCTAAAAATTTACACTTATTTTCTTTTACATATTTTTTAATGAAGTATGAATAAGCATTTGTATTATTTTGAATATCTCTATTCTTAAGGAGCTTAATTAGATAATCAAATGTATATGGATATGATTTACTTTTACAATCCAATTTTAACATGATTGAATCTACCCCTTTGATAATTGAATCTGCTTGCAACGGATAGTAAGAAAGATATTCTGTGAATACTTGTTTTAGGGTAGGCGTAAATAATAATTTTGGTGAATTAATATCAATACTTTTAAAGAACTGTACTCTCCCATTATAATTTTTCTTACTTGGGATAGAAACATCTAACTTATTTAATACATCAAAATAGATATATAATGCAGATTCTGGTTTGAGTAATTTCATTATTCTATTTCTAGCAATTGTCAATTGAAAATTCTTAGGTTGAAAGAATGCAGTTTTTTGTATTGAATTAAATTTTCTTCCTTGTTTTATCTGCGAATCATATAATGAATCATAGCTTGACAAATCTTTTTCTAATCTTTGATATGCAAAGAAACTATCATTTTTTGCAGATTTCGTAACTACCGTTTTTAAATAATTATCATCTGTAAATGAAATATTTAATGTATCCTTATTCTCTATAGCAAAAAATACTTTTTGTTTACTTTTAGGAAAATACAAATAGTAGATCCCACCAATTATTGGTTTACTATTTTTGATAGTATTATTTCCTTTGTAAAGAAGGATCGTATCTTTTGGAATAAAATTTTTTTCATCAAATGCAACCCCTCTTAAATAAGCGATACTATCAATGGTATTACTTGATTTAATCTTTAACAAAAATTGAGCAGATGATACCTTGCTTAAAAGTGCGAATACTAGAAAAAAGATACAAATACGGAATAATTTCATAGAGTGTAAAATTAAGCAGCTTTTGATTCTTTTGTAATTTCATTTTACAACAATCTATAGAACTAATTCTATTTTAATCTTCTAACTCCCCGAATTTGCCATTTTCATAGTCTTCGAAGGCTTGTAAAATTTCGGCGCGTGTATTCATTACAAAAGGACCATGTGCTGCAATGGGTTCTCTTAAAGGTTCACCAGATAATATTAAAACGATACTATCTTCAGAAGCTTTCACTGTTATGGATTCCCCAGCATTGGCAAATAATGCAAAATGATCCAAAGGTACATCCTCAGTTTCATTTACCATTACAGAACCTTCAATAACTAATAAACCCGTATTAAAATGTGCAGGAAAATTAAAACTAGCTTCACCACCTTTATTAAACTTAGCATTCAACATATGTATAGGAGAAAATGTGGTAGCAGCACCTGCATTACCTTGAAAGTTTCCCGCAATCACTTCCACTTCACCTCCGTTATTTGCAATTTTAATTTTAGGAATTTGTGCGTTGGAAATTGCTTGATACTTAGGTGTACTCATTTTATCCTTAGCAGGTAAATTCACCCATAATTGCACCATTTGAAAATCCCCACCCGTTTTGCTAAATTGTTCACTATGGTATTCTTTATGCAAAACGCCACTTGCTGCAGTCATCCATTGAACATCCCCTTCGGCAATTACGCCACCTCCACCACTACTATCATGATGAGCTACACTTCCTTTATAAGCAACAGTCACTGTTTCAAAACCTCTATGTGGATGCACACCAACTCCTTTTGCTTTACTTGGGCTAGGTGGAAAATAAAACTTAGCACCGTAGTCTAACATGATAAAAGGATCCATTCGCTGCATTGTTAATCCATATCCACTAGGAATAAAATTATGTACTCTAAAACCATCTCCAACATAGTGTGGCTCCCTTGGAGCCAACACCATTTCAACTTGTTTAACTGACATTGAATATAATTTAATTAACTCTAATTTTCATAACCACTTTTCGAATCTTTCCTTGACCTATCATAGGGGCATGTACATCATCTGGAAAATAAATACCGAACTGACCAGGAAATAATTTAAAAAAGAAATCAGGGGCATCTTCATAAAATAAGACATCTTTCTTAGCATCATACTCTCCTCTTGGTTCCACACAGGTCAATCGAGATTTATAGCCAACTGTTTCTACCCCACCGAAAACATATTGAATATCTATATAAGTATTATGGCATTCAAATTCTGAAGTTGAATCCAACATCGCCACGGCATCATCATTCACTACCATTGCATAAATGTGATCCCCATCAATCTGGTATTTTCCTGGCTTTATTTTTTCAAAATCAGTAGCACTTAAATAAGCAAAAGCTTTTTCAAATCGAGGATGTATCGCTACATATTTATTGATATTATTTAAATCGTCAAGTATCATTGTACTATTTTTTATTTTTTATATGACTATTAGTTTTTGGCACAGGTGTTGCAGTTTTATTATTCGGTGCATTTGACGCCGGTTTTTTATTATCTGTCGATTGCTGCGCAATCTCTTCAACCACCATTAAATCTACTAAATCAATGTTCATAGGCAACTGCCCTACTTTTACGATGGCACGCTTCCCTTTTATTTCCAACACTTCACCTACTTGATAATTCTTTTTTAATTTCACTGTTGCTCCAACAACAATTGGTGCATTGGTTTCTTTAAAGTTTTTATCTACTTTTTTAGCTAATTTATTAATAACAATTGCATCATTTTTTTTGAATAACAAATTGTATAAGTTCTTCATCACTTCCTCTTTCTTCTCGCTCTTCTTCCAATCCAATGCAATTTGTTTTAATTGCCTTTCCATATCCTTATTGTAGGCAAATTTTTCCTCTGCAACTCTATTTTGTTCTTTCAATAAACTAATTTGTTGATGATGTTTTTCTTTGTCTAGCATTTGTTGAAGGGAATGTTTTAAGCTGTCATTCTCTTTCAATTTTTTATGTAGCTCTTTTCGTTCTTGCTGCACCAATTGCAAATCCTGCTCTGTTCTATTCAATAATTTATCCAATTCAAAATGATGCGTATCCACCAATTTACGGGCTCTATTAATTAAATGTTTAGGCAACCCAATTCTTTCAGCAATAGCAAAAGTGTATGAACTTCCCGGTTTACCAATTACTAACTGATACAATGGCTCTAGTTTTACTTCATCAAATTGCATGGCTCCATTTACAATACCCTTGTTATGATTAGCCATTACTTTTAAATTCAAATAATGCGTAGTCACAATTCCTTGAGCATGTTTATGAGACAATTCTTCCAAAATAACTTCGGCAAAAGCACCTCCTAAATGAGGATCAGACCCACTTCCTAATTCATCGATAAAGAACATTGTTTTACCATTGGCATTTTCAATGAAATGTTTCATGTGCATTAAGTGACTCGAATAGGTACTTAACTCAAAAGCCAAATTCTGGGTATCTCCTAATTGTATAAATAATTGTTTGTAAATACCCATTTGTGAAGTTGGATTCATTGGCACCAATAATCCACTTTGTAACATCACTTGATTCAATCCTAATGTTTTCATGGAAACTGTTTTACCACCAGCATTGGGTCCACTAATTATTAGTATGCGTGCTTCATCATCCAAGTGTAAATTAACTGGGATAGTTTTTTTACCTGATACTTTATTATACAAATACAATAATGGATGATACGCATCAATCAACTGAGAAGTTGCATTATTTTGAACCATCGGCATATGCGCATTCATATCAATAGCTAGTATTGCTTTGGCACGAATAAAATCAAATATGCCCACCATTTGAATATAACTTAACAACAAGGTTGAATAAGGCGCTAATTGGGTTGTGAGTAATCTCAATACCCTTTGGACCTCTTTCTGTTCATCTTGTTCTAAACCATACAATTCATTATTCAACTCAATTGTTTCCTCAGGTTCAATGAACGCTGTTTTTCGACTATCACTTTCTCCATGCAAGAATCCTTTCACTTGTCGCTTATACTCTGAAAATACTGCAACCACCCTACGTCCATTGCTAAAACTCTCATCAATATCTGCGGTATATCCTGCTTTTGCTAAACGATGTATAACTTTGTCAAAAATGCGTCTTAATTCTTGACGTTTTTTATACAATTGCATTCTAATTTTTGCTAAATCATCCGATGCATTGTCTTTAACATTACCTCTTTCGTCAATTACTTCATCAATACTTTCTACAATTGCTTTTTCATAATAACTATCCCCAATCACTTCATACATATTGGCATAGGCCTGCATACGTTCGGAATCAAACCACTTGTATAAATTACCTGCATGTTCAGCTAATCTGCGCACTAATAACCATTGCTCTCCAGTTAATTGGGCACCAGGAATACCTAATAATTTTAAATCTCTTCTTATATCCAACACAAAATCTGAAGGGAAATATTGATTTGCCGATTTAATATATTTATACTCCTCAGTTTGCTTTAACGCAGATTGAATATATTTTAAATGGGTGTGGATCCGCATTTCCTCCACCAACTCTTTACCTATATTGGTTTGACAATGCCCCAATAAAATGGCAGTGATTTTATCAAATTCTAATTGGGTTAAGGCATTTTCGGGGTAAACTCTCATATAATTATTAGGCTGCAAATTTACTTAAATAAACATTAACACCCTTTGAACAAATATAAAGGCAGATTGTTTTATTTTACACCCTCATACCTTACTTATGAAATCAATAATTACTGGATTATTCATATTAACCGCATTGTTTGGCCTTCAAGCCTGCGCACAATCAAATAAATCCAACAAAAAAGACAAATCCACAAATAATATCAACATGACAAATACAGAAACAATTACACTTGGATCAGGCTGCTTTTGGTGTACCGAAGCCATTTATCAAAGACTAGAAGGCGTTGTTAAAGTGACTAGCGGTTATAGTGGTGGTCATATTGAAAATCCAACTTATGAGCAAGTGTGTGATAAAACTACGGGACATGCCGAGGTATGTCAAATTACTTACGATACCACTAAAATTAGCTTAGATGACATTTTAGCTGTTTTTTGGAAAACCCATGATCCAACAACACCTAACCAACAAGGAAATGATGTGGGTCCGCAATATCGTAGTGCCGTATTTTACCATAACGAACACCAAAGAGACCTGGCTGAAAAGTATAAGGCTGAATTGGCTGCCGCTAAAGCTTGGGACAAACCCATTATTACTGAAATTACTGCTTTTACTAAATTTTACGCTGCCGAAAGCTATCACCAAAACTATTATAATGACAACACCAATCAAGGATATTGTCGTTATGTAATTGGTCCAAAGTTGGAAAAATTTGAAAAAGTGTTTAAAGCTAAATTGAAAAAAGACACTAATCATTAAGCAGCCCAATACAGTTTTCTGTATTTTAAAATCAAATTTTCTTTTTACTATTTGCAATTGATATGAAACAAATTACATGCTCCATTTTCCTATTCCTATTGATATTGTCGGCAACTGCACAACCCGTATTTACAAAAGCCGATACCCTTCGTGGAAGTTTAAATGAAAATAGAGATTGGTTTGATATTTTAAAATACCACATATATGTAGAGCCCAATATTGAAAAAAAATCAATTGATGGTGTTGTTATTTGGAAAGCAAAACAAGTAAAAGCTGCTAAGAAAATTCAAGTGGACTTACAACAGCCCTTAATTATTGATAGCATTAAAATTAATAACGCTACCCCAGGATATGAGTTTGCAGATTTAAACTCAACTAAAGTTTCATTTGTTAGAAATGAAAATATTGCTTTAGTAGATCCTGGCCCAACCAATTTAAAAAATGAATTTGTTTTATACATTTATTACCATGGTGTCCCACGTGAAGCGGTGCGTCCGCCATGGGATGGAGGATGGATTTGGAAAAAAGATGCAAACGGTAAACCATGGGTTTCTGTAGCTTGTCAAGGACTTGGTGCTTCGGTTTGGTATCCTTGCAAGGACATTCAGCTAGACGAGCCCGACCAAGGGGCTAGTGTTTCTATGAAAATCCCTGATGGTTTAAAATTAATTTCTAATGGAAGACCTAAAAAGGAGGACAGGCCAAATTTTTATAGTTGGCAAGTAACCAATCCAATTAATAATTATAATATCATACCCTATATTGGAGACTATATTGGTTGGAGTGAAAATTACAAAGGATTAAAAGGCGATTTGGATGTACACTATTGGGCTTTAAGAGAAGATTCTGCAAAAGCAAGAAAACAATATACACAGGTACCAGAAATGTTAAAAGCATTTGAATATTGGTTTGGCCCCTATCCATTTTATAAGGATGGTTATCAAATTATACAAAGTCCTCATTTAGGTATGGAACACCAATCCGCCATTGCATATGGTAATAAATTTGCGAATGGATATTTGGGCCGCGATTTATCTGGATCAGGCTGGGGACTAAAATGGGATTATATCATCGTGCATGAAAGTGGACATGAATGGTTTGCCAATAATATTACCACTAAGGATATTGCGGATATGTGGGTGCATGAAGGGTTTACAAGTTATTCAGAAACCTTATTCACCGAATATTATTACGGCAAAGAAGCAGGAAATGATTACACATATGGTTTAAGAAAAAGAATTCAAAACGATATTCCTATCATAGGTAATTACGGAGTAAATAATGAAGGAAGTAGTGATATGTATGCAAAAGGTGCTGTGATGTTACATAGTATTAGAGCATCTATAAATAATGACAGTTTATTCAGATCAATATTAATCGGACTAAATAAAGATTTTTATCATCAAACAGTGACTACAGATCAAATTGAAAATTATATATCACAAAAGTCTGGTATCAATTTTAGTAAAGTATTTGACCAATACTTAAGGACAATTCAAATTCCAACCTTCTCTTATAGTTATGACAGTAAAGAAAAAATATTAACTTATCAATGGAAAAACTGTGTAAAAGGTTTTGACCAACCATTGCATTTTAAATACCAAGGACAAAATTTTGATTTTTTACCTGCAGACTATATTCCTCAAAAGAGATTGATTAAATTAGAAAACTTTAATGCAATTAATTTTGGAAATGCCATCAATCGATTATATTATGTTCAATCGGAATTTAATATTAATCTTGCTAAATAATAATTAAAAAATTATGTAATTGTTTTAATTATTATTTAGCAAGATTAGGCAATCTTCCCATGCTATATAAGGTACGCTGATAATAAGGCTCAGACAAATCACTAATGGTTACGCCATTGCGAACCGAAGCATGTACAAACTTGTTGTTAGATAAGTAAATACCTACATGAGAAATTTTATTGGGGCCTTCCGTTTTAAAAAAGATTAAATCGCCTTCTTTTAAATCTTCCCAATTAATTCGAGCCGTTTGTTCATATTGTTCTGCTGCAGTTCGCTTTAAATTAATATTATAAGCGCCTTGCATCACATCCAAAGTAAAATAGGAACAATCCACTCCGTTTTTTGTATTACCACCGTAATTATAAGGTGTTCCGTACCACTCGTCAATTTTCTTTAATAGTGGGATATTACCTATTGATTCAACAGCCACATCCATTTTTATTGAATATTTAAGTTGAAGCCAATTAGCCTTCTCCACTTCAGATAAATTAGAGGGCATTATTTCGTTGTCGGCAATTGCTACATTTAAAGTTTCAGTCGCAATTCCAAGACTTGATTTTTTAACAAATACTTTTCCTGGTGTAACAGAAAGATTATCTAAAAATTGAATCTCTTCATTATCATTCATTTGATTATTAACCAATGAAGTTTGTTTTGAAATTTTGAAATTCGAAACGGCTTGCTTTGTGGAATTGGTTACCTTTTGAATAGTACTACAACTAGTCAAAAAAGCTATTATTGATAAAGAAAGTAATAATTTATTCAAATTTGTAAATTTCATCAGCTGCAAGTTAAGTCAAGAAGTGCAAAATTGATATCAATTCTATCAATTTTAACCGTTTTTTGTGGAAAATTAGGCCAATTTTTAACCCCTGTTTTAACGATATTTGCATACTTAGTCCAATCCTATATGCCAACATTCTCTCACCTTCATGTTCATACACAATATTCTTTACTTGATGGAGCTGCTTCCATTGACGGGTTATATGAAAAAGCCATAGCAGATAACATGCCAGCATTGGCAATTACAGACCATGGCAACATGTTTGGGGCATTTAATTTTGTAAGTCAAGCTTGGAAAAAAACCAAAGTTGTTGGCAAGGACAAAAATGGTAAAGATATTTTAGCGCCTGTTGTTAAACCAATTGTTGGTTGTGAATTTTATATGGTGAAAGATAGACACCAAAAACAGTTTACAAAGGAGAATAAGGATGATCGTTTTCATCAAGTACTACTTGCGAAAAATGCAGTAGGTTATCAAAATTTAATTAAACTAACATCACTGGGATATATAGAGGGGATGTATAGTAAGTACCCTCGTATTGATAAAGAACTAATTTTAAAATACCACGAAGGAATAATAGCAACTACTTGTTGTATTGGTGCACATGTGCCACAATATATTTTGAGACATGGTGACGAAGAAGCTGAAAAAGAATTTAAATGGTGGTTCGATATTTTTGGAGATGATTACTATATTGAATTGCAAAGACATCAAATTCCAGAACAAGAAACAATCAATGCTACCCTATTAAAATTTGCTAAAAAATTTAATGTAAAAGTAATCGCTACTAATGATAGCCATTATATTAATGAAGACGATGCCAATGCACATGACATTTTATTGTGTGTAAATACAGGCGAAAAACAATCCACTCCAGGATTTGATGATTTTGTAAATGATGAGCTACAAGTAAAAAACAGACGTTTCAAATTCCCAAATAATGAGTTTTACTTTAAGACTCAAAATGAAATGATTGAGCTTTTCAATGATATACCTGAGGCAATAGATAATACCAATTCGATTGTAGACAAAGTAGAGGTATTAAATTTAAAAAAAGACATCCTCCTACCCGCTTTCCCTATACCAAAGGAATTCCAGGTACATAAGGATGCCAACATGAATCAATGGGAATTCTTAAAACATATTACATGGGAAGGTGCTAATAAAAGATATCCCGAAATTACAGATGAAATTAGAGAGCGTATCGAATTTGAATTGTTTACGATTCAAACCATGGGTTTTGCAGGTTACTTTTTAATTGTTGGTGACTTTATTAAAGCGGGTCGTGAGATGGATGTATTTGTTGGCCCTGGTCGTGGATCTGCTGCCGGAAGTGTGGTTGCCTTTTGTATTGGTATTACGAATATTGACCCTATTAAATATCAATTACTATTTGAGCGTTTCTTAAATCCAGATAGAAAGTCAATGCCCGATATTGATACCGACTTTGATGATGAAGGCCGTCAAAAAGTAATTGATTATGTAGTTGATAAATATGGAAAGGAACAGGTTGCGCAAATTATTACTTATGGCACGATGGCTGCTAAAAGTAGTATTAAAGATGTCGCACGTGTTATGGATTTACCACTTTCTGAATCCAATTTATTAGCCAAATTAGTACCAGATAAACCAGGAACCGAACTTCGTCGTTGTTTACATGCACCTATTACAGCGAGGGAAGGTGATAAATCTTTAGCTGAAAAAGAAGGTTATCAATCAGATGATATTGACAATATTAAAAAGTTAAGAGAAATATATAAAGGTGACGATTTAAGAGCTGCTGTATTACACGAGGCTGAAAAATTAGAAGGTTCCATTCGTAATACTGGTATCCATGCAGCAGGTATCATTATTGCCCCTAAGGATTTAACTGAAATTATGCCCGTAGCAACGGCTAAGGATTCCACTTTATGGGTAACACAAATTGAAGGTTCGGTAATTGAAGAAGCGGGAGTAATTAAAATGGACTTTTTGGGATTAAAAACCCTTTCCATTTTAAAAACTGCATTAGAGCTTATTAAACAAAATCATGGGATCAAAATTGATCTAGACAATATAGCCTTGGATGATGAAAAGACTTTTCAATTATATCAAAAAGGTGAAACCAATGCAACATTCCAGTTTGAATCTCCTGGGATGCAAAAACATTTACGCGATTTAAAACCAGATAAATTTGCCGATTTAATTGCAATGAATGCCCTATATCGTCCTGGTCCAATGGCATATATCCCCAATTTTATTGAACGAAAACATGGCCGTGAAATTATTAAATATGACCTGCCAGAAATGGAAGAATATTTAGCGGACACGTATGGTATTACCGTTTATCAAGAGCAGGTAATGTTATTGAGTCAGAAAATTGGAGGTTTTACTAAAGGAGATGCCGATGTACTCAGAAAGGCCATGGGTAAAAAGCAAAAATCAGTGCTGGATAAAATGAAAGCACAGTTTATTGCGGGCGCAGTAAAAAATGGTCACCCTGAAACCATATTAGATAAAATTTGGACAGACTGGGAAGCATTTGCGCAATATGCATTCAATAAATCACACTCAACCTGTTATGCGTTTGTCGCCTATCAAACAGCCTATTTAAAAGCACATTATCCTGGAGAATATATGTCTGCAGTTTTAAATCATGCAGGTAGTATTGATAAAATAACATTTTTCATGGAGGAATGTAAAAGAATGGGTATTAAAGTATTAGGCCCGGATATCAATGAATCTTTAAAAGGTTTTTCAGTAAACAAACAAGGACAAATTCGTTTTGGTTTAGGAGGATTAAAAGGTGTAGGTGAAGCTGCAATTGAAGCAATTATAATTGAAAGAAATAAAGGCGGACACTTTACAGACATGGTGGATTATATAAAAAGAGTATTATCAAGAGCTGTAAATAAAAAATCATTAGAAAGTCTTGCTTATTCGGGCACTTTTGATTGTTTTCCCGAATACCATCGAGCACAATATTTTTATGTAGCGGATGGCGACCGAGCAAATGGATTAGAAAAACTAATTCAATATGCACAAGCAACACAGGCTATGAGTACGGGAACAACCAATACACTATTTGGTGATTTGCCATCAGCGATGCAAATTCCATTACCAAAACTCGCCACCTGTGATGTATGGACATTGACAGAAACTTTAGAACATGAAAAAGATGTAACAGGTATGTTTATGAGTGGACATCCGCTTGATCATTTTAATTTTGAAATGCGCCATTACAATTTTTCAAATATTTTAGATTTTAATGAAGTTAGAGATACGCTAAATGTGAATCCTAAACAATTAGGCAGGATGTTTAAATTGGCAGGATTAGTTACTGATGTGCAACATCGAATTACAAAAACCGGTAAAAATTATGGCAACTTCTCCATTGAGGATTTTACTAGCAAAACTGAATTTACACTTTGGAGTGAGGACTATGTAAAGTTTCAAAACTATTTGGAAGTGGGTCAAAAAGTACATATAAACGGATCATTTAGAACAAGATTTAACCAACCCAATAATTTTGAATTCAAAATACAGTCCATGTCATTATTGGAAACCGTTAAACAAACTCAAACAAGATCCATTGAAATAACGCTACACCCTAGCCATTTAAACGAAGAAATGATTGCATTTTTTGAAAAAAATTTGAAGCAAAATCCAGGTAAATCCTCTTTTAAAGTCACTTTTATTGAACCAAGGGAGCAAATGGTTGCAAGTTTATTAACGATTGAAAAAGGATTCTCCATGAATGATGATTTAGTTGAATTCTTAGACAAAACACCCGAATTAGGCGTTAAAGTAAATCTTTTAAACTAGTATGCCCCTATGTCATATTAATTGTCCCCACTGCCAAAGCAGTTAAGTGGAAAAGTCAAATGGTCAGGTATTAAAGTTTGGAGCTATTTTTGACCTATTAATAAGTATACAATAACAATTTAAAATTAAAAATATGGCATTAGAATTTACAGATGCAAATTTTCAGCAAGTGGTAATTGAAAGTGATAAACTTTCTGTAATTGATTTTTGGGCAGAATGGTGTGGCCCATGTCGCGCGATTGGACCTGTTATTGAAGAATTAGCAGTTCAGTATGAAGGCAAGGTAAACATCGGAAAAGTAAATGTTGACGTTAACCCTAACTTAAGCATGAACTTTGGTATTACTTCTATCCCTGCTATTTTATTCGTAAAAGGTGGTCAAGTTGTAGATAAGCAAATTGGCGCTGTACCTAAAGCAGTATTGGATAAAAAAATCCAAGCTCATTTGTAATATTAGATATTTAAATATATTAAAATCCCGCCTTGTTTTTAGTAAATGCGGGATTTTTTATGCCCAAAAAATCAAATAATACATGGTTTTTTTTGATCAAAAGAATAAGTAGTTAACAATTTATTAATTATCTTTCTCCCCTATAAAACTTAACGATGGATAAATTTCAAGGGATTATTGGAATTGTATTAATTCTAGCAATTGCATTTTTGTTTTCTAACAACAAAAAGAAAATTAATTTTAGATTAGTGGCAAGCGGTTTAGCCTTGCAATTAACAATTGGCATTTTAGTGCTTAAAATACCTGCAGTTACCAGCTTTTTTCAAATGTTAGGTAAAGGTATGGGTAAAATTGAGCAGTTTTCACGTCAAGGCGCCGCATTTGTTTATGGTGGTGTTGGAGCAATGGGTCCAGCAGGTGTTACCGATTTTACCAATGGAGGATTTGTATTTGCTTTTAATGTTACTGCTACAATTATATTGGTATGTGTTTTAGTAGCATTATTATATCATTTTGGAATCATGCAAAGAATTGTTGCAGTTATTGCAAAAGCAATGAATTTTATAATGCGTGTTAGTGGTGCGGAGGCTTTAAGTAATGTGGCTAGTGCTTTTGTAGGTCAAGTGGAAGCACAGGTAATGATACGTCCCTACTTACCAACGATGACCAAAAGTGAAATTTTAGCGAGCATGAGTGGTAGTTTAGCATGTATTGCGGGTGGTATATTAATAGTATATGCAAATATGGGTGCACAAGCTGGAATGGATTTAGCGCCTAAATTAATTACGGCGAGTTTAATGGCTGCTCCTGGCGCATTAGTTATAGCTAAAATTCTTTTCCCGGAAACAGAAGAATCTCAAACTTTGGGAAAAGTGAAACTAGAAGTTAAAAGTCAATATAGTAATACAATTGACGCCATTACACATGGAGCTGGTGAAGGATTTAAAATTGCAATGAATGTTATTGCTATGCTAATTGGATTTATTGCATTAATCGCCTTTATTGATTGGAGTTTATTAAAGATTGGACATATCTTCAACGCACATTTGGATTTGAGCTTAAACTATTTATTTGGCAAATTATTTTACCCAATGGCTTGGGCAATGGGTATTCCTAATGCAGACATACAAAATGCAGCAACTTTATTAGGTCAAAAATTAACCATTAACGAGTTTGTAGCATTTAAAAGTTTAACCAGTAAAGCAGTTCCTATCATTACTGAAAAAGGACTTTTTATTGTGAGTATTGCCATTTGTGGTTTTGCAAATTTCAGCAGTGTTGGTATGTTGATTGGAGGTATTGGAGAATTGGTACCTAGTCGTCGTAAGGACTTAGCTGAATTAGGCTTGAAAGCATTGTTAGCAGGTACACTTGCCTCCTATTTATCAGCGAGTATTGCTGGTATTTTAATTGGTTAATATTAAGGTAATAATCTTGCGATAATTCGTAACTTTGCATTCAAATAGAACAGGTTATGAATACTAAGAATATCCAAGTGATTATAGATGCTGAACAAGACAATCAATTACAAAAAATTGGCAATAAAGTAATTCATAATGAACGCCTTTCATTTGAAGATGGTGTTTATTTATTTGAGAAAGCGGCCCTTCCCTATGTTGGGGCTTTAGCCAATTGGAAAAGAGAATCCTTACACGGAAATAAAACCTATTTTAATAAGAATTTTCATATTGAGCCAACCAATGTCTGCGTATTTTCTTGCAAATTTTGTTCATACTCAAAATTGTATGCACATAAGGAAGAAGGATGGGAATTGACAATTGATCAAATGTTGGATATTGTAAAATCTTACGATGGAAAACCAGTAACCGAAGTACATATTGTTGGTGGTGTTCATCCTAAATTAACACTACCTTTTTTCTTGGAATTAATGCGTGCCATAAAAGCACATCGGCCTCAATTACATATCAAAGCATTCACTCCAGTTGAATTAGAATACATGTTTCGCAAAGCAAATGTTTCTACAAAGGAAGGTATGCGATTAGCGCATGAAGCTGGATTAGATTCGTTGCCTGGAGGTGGTGCTGAAATATTTCATCCTGAAATTCGGGAACAAATTTGTGCAGATAAAGCAACTGCTGATCAATGGTTAGAAATTCACCAAACAGCACACGAATTAGGAATGCATAGCAACGCTACCTTATTATATGGTCATATTGAAAATTATGCACATCGTATTGATCATATGGAAAGACTTCGCCAATTACAGGATAAAACAAAAGGCTTTAATACTTTTATTCCATTGAAGTTTAGAAATGAAGGAAATGACATGAGTCATGTACCAGAATCCACTATGGCTAATGATTTAAAAATGTATGCAGTTTCACGTTTATATCTTGACAATTTTCCTCATGTGAAAGCATATTGGCCAATGCTAGGAAGAGATATTGCTCAGTTAACATTAAGCTATGGTGTTAATGATATTGATGGCACAATTGATGATACCACTAAAATTTATTCGATGGCGGGAAGTGAGGAACAGACACCTGCTATGACTACCGAACAATTGGTTGGATTAATTAAACAAGTTAATAGACAACCAATAGAAAGAGGAACTTTATATGATGTAATCAAAGATTATTCAAATCATGAATTTGCTGAGGGCGAATTATAATTAAAAAGCTTAAAATTAATTTAACATTCTGCGAGTGCAATTGGAATTTGAATTGCGAGTCCACCATCGGCGGTTTCTTTATATTTTACACTCATATCAAGTGCTGTATTCCACATGGTTTTAATGACTTTGTCTAAACTTACTACAGCAAAATCAGGCTTACTTTGTAATGCCAGTTGAGCAGCAGTTATTGCTTTAATTGCACCCATGGTATTTCGTTCAATACATGGAATTTGCACCAACCCTCCAACCGGATCACAGGTTAGTCCCAAATGATGTTCCATTGCTATTTCGGCAGCCATTAAACATTGCTTTTGATTTCCACCTAATAATTCTGCGAGTCCTGCTGCAGCCATTGCAGATGAAACACCTATTTCAGCTTGACATCCGCCCATTGCCGCAGAAATGGTTGCACCATTCTTAAATAATATCCCAACAGCACTTGCGGTTAATAAAAATTTCCTAACGTCATCTTGAGTATTTTTATTACAAAATAATTGAGCATACAAGAGTACTGCGGGTATTACACCAGATGCACCATTAGTGGGTGCTGTTACAACCCTACCATAACTTGCATTTTCTTCATTCACTGCCAATGCAAAACAACTTACCCAATCTAAAATATATCTAAAATCAGTACCGCCATTTTTTATTAATTTATGCCATTCAGATTTATCTTGATATGTTGCTAAATTTAATAATTGTTTATTTAAATCGGCAGCACGTCTTCTAACTTGAAGGCCTCCTGGTAAAGTCCCAGTTGTATTACACCCTTTATAAATACAATTAAGCATGGTATTCCAAATGGTGTCTAGCTTATTATTTACTTCGCTTTCAGTAGCTAATGCTTTTTCATTTTCTAAGACAACTTCACTAATGCTCATGCCTGTCTTCATACACCAATGAACCAATTCATTAGTAGCATAAAAGTCAAAAGGAATATCATTAAAAGAAGCTCCAATTTCAGTTTTATTAAAGTGCTCAGTAACTTCAATACTATTTATTGCACATTCTTCAATAAATCCTCCTCCAATAGAATAATAGGTATAAATAAATTCTCCACTATTTGTTTTTACTATAAATTGTAAAGCATTGGGATGATGTGGTAAAGATTTATCTTTTAAAAATAACAAATCAGTTTTAATATTAAAATCAATTGTTTTATTGTAATTAGTTTTTACACTATTAAAATAATTACAACCAATAATTAATGAATGGTTCTGTTTTACCGAATCAATTTTTTGATTGATCAAATTCGTATCCGTTGAAATAGGATCCTCCCCCATTAAACCCATCAATATTGCCATATCTGTACCATGCCCTTTTCCTGTTTTAGCTAAAGAACCATATAACAGTATTTGAATATGTTCAACAGATTCAATAGTATAATGAGCCTGTATTTTTTGTATACAAGATAGTGCAGCCTTCCATGGTCCCAAAGTATGAGAACTAGATGGCCCCACGCCAATTTTAAACATATCAAAGACAGATATAAACTTTTCCATAATCTTATGCAAATGTATGTTAGTTTTTGATACATTTGAATATGAAAGCACCGGTACTTATTTTGATACTATCAGTTTTTTATAACTGCTTAACAGCGCAAGTAAATAATGAATTACTTGAGCAATTGATGAAACAAAGACCAGAACAATTTCAAGAAATATTATCTCATCCCAATCAATATCGGGTACAAATATTTTACACCCAAATAAATAGAGATAAAAACAACATCCCTCATTTTAAAGAATATAGCTATCGTTTAAATCCTGATGAGTACTTTTATCCAGCGAGTACAGTTAAAATGCCAATGGCCATTATGGCCTTGGATAAATTAAATACTTTAAACATTTCGGGTGTTAATAAATCGACAACACTTTACTATGATAGTGTTGGTGCAAGACAAGAAACTATTTATAATAATCCTTATGCTCAAAATGGGAAACAGACAATTGAACAAGCCATAAAAGAAGTTTTTTTAGTAAGTGATAATAATGCAGCAAATAGATTATTTGAATTTATTGGTCAAGAACAATTACACGAAAAATTAGTCGAAAAAGGATATACCGATGCATACATTCGAAATAGACTAGAGTTAGGAAGAACACAGGATGAAAGTCGTCAAACACAAGGCATTACCTTTTTTGATGACAATGGAAAACAAATTTATCATCAAGCGCCACAATACAATAAAAAACAACTTCCTTATTACAATGCTTTTTTAGGTAAAGGATATTACAATAACAACGATTCTTTGATTATGCAGCCAATGGATTTTTCGGTAAAAAACAGAATCTATTTAAATGACTTACATCATATTTTACAGTCTGTTATTTTTTATGATCAAACACCAATCAAACAAAGATTTAACTTAACAAAACCAGATCGTGACTTCCTTTTAAAATGGATGCATACTTTACCAACAGAATCCACTTTTCCAACTTACGATCCTACTGATTATTGGCCATCCTATTGTAAGTTTATGTTTATGGGAGCAGAAAAAGGGAATATACCATCCAACATAAAAATTTTCAATAAAGTTGGTGATGCTTATGGATTCTTATTAGACATCAGCTATATAGTAGATACGGTCAATAAGGTTGAATTTATGTTGAGTGCTGTAATTTATTGTAATAATGACGGTATTATTAATGATAGTAAATATGATTATGACAGTATTGGTTATCCTTTCTATAAAAATCTGGGGCATCTAATTTACGATTATGAACTTAACAGGAAAAAGGCCTATTTGCCCAATTTCGATAATATATTACCTTAGTATAGACTGTTATTATTCAAAATATAGAGATATTAACAGTAGTTGAATAATTAAATGCCATCTAAAGTCCAAAACTTACAGGCGTTTGCGAATAATTTGCGAAATTTGCAATACCAAATTAAATACCATGATATTATCATCTTTATTAAATCGTTTTAGTGAGCCAGAAACATTGAAAATGGCAAAATTGGGTCGTGAATTAAGAGCACAAGGAGTTGATGTAATTGACTTAAGCTTAGGTGAACCTGACTTTGATACCCCACAACATATTAAAGATGCTGCTATTAAAGCCATCAATGACAACTGGTCGCACTACACTCCTGTTGCTGGTTTCTTAGATTTAAGAGAAGCAGTTTGTTCAAAATTAAAAAGAGATAATAACCTTGACTATAAACCAGAACAAATAGTTACTTCTACTGGTGCAAAACAAAGTTTAGCCAATGCAATTTTAGCATTGGTTGATGATGGTGATGAGGTAATTATTCCAACTCCATATTGGGTGACTTATTCAGAATTGGTAAAAATTGCAAGAGGTAAAGTAGTTGAAATTAGAACTAGCACCGATGCTGGTTTTAAAGCAACGCCTGCTCAAATTGAAGCGGCAATTACACCAAAGACTAAAGTATTTATGTTCTCTAGTCCATGTAATCCCAGTGGCGCTGTTTATAGCAAAGAAGAATTAAAAGCATTAGCTGATTTATTTAAAAAATATCCTCAAATCACCATTTTGTCTGATGAAATTTACGAATACATCAACTTTGTTGGCAAACATGAAAGCATTGCGCAATTTGAAGAAATCAAAGATCAAATTGTGGTGATAAATGGTTTGAGTAAAGGTTTTGCAATGACTGGTTGGAGATTAGGTTATACCGCTTCATCTGTTGAAATTGCAAAAGCTATGGAAAAACTTCAGGGTCAATTTACTTCAGGAACATGTTCTATAACTCAAAAAGCTGCTGTAACTGCATTAGTAGGCGATTTGAAACCATCTTTAGAAATGACCGAAGAGTTTACTCGTCGCAGAACAACTACTTTAAAATTAGTAAGTGAAATGCCAGGATTTAAATGTTACGCTCCCGAAGGTGCGTTTTACGTATTCCCTGATGTAAGTTCTTATTATGGAAAATCAGATGGAACACAAACTATTACCAATGCTGCCGATTTTAGCATGTATTTATTAAACACGGCACATGTTTCCTCTGTAATGGGTGATGCATTTGGTGAGCCTAACTGTGTACGATTCTCTTTTGCAAATAGCATGACTAATATCGAAAAAGCTTGGGCTAGAATTAAAGAAGCTTTAGCCAAATTGAAATAAACGATAATTAAATTTATCCGAATGATACATTTAGAAGCGTTACCCATGTAGCGCTTCTTTTTTTGTCCTATTTTTGCAAAGTAAATATGACTCCAGAGAAATTTCAAATGTTTGAAAATAGGTTGCTTAAAAATTATAAGCACCGTATTAAACAAGCTAAGCGATTAAGCCTTACTTGTTGGAGATTATATGACCATGATTTACCAGAGTTCCCTATTTGTATCGAATTTTATGAGGAGTATATTTATATTGCCGAATACAATCGTCGCCATGCATTAACCGAAGAAGAACATGCAGAATGGTTCGAAACCACAAAGGGTATAATCTCTACATTGACAGGCATTCCTATTGATCATATGTACGTTAAGTTGCGTAAAAGAATGTCACATCGGGAAGGGCAATATGAAAAAGAAGAAGTCACGGAATCTAAAATCATTACAGTTCAAGAAAATGGCCATAAATTTTTAGTAAACCTTACAGACTATTTAGATACTGGATTGTTTTTAGATCATCGTATTACAAGACAAATGGTTTCCAGTGAGGCTAAGGAAACTAATTTTTTAAACTTATTTAGTTATACAAGCTCCTTTTCGGTATATGCTGCAACTGCTGGTGCGAAATCAGTTACATCGGTTGATTTGTCAAAAACTTATTTGGCTTGGAGTGAAGATAATTTTGATATCAACTTATTAAAAAATCCTGTTGCTTATCAATTTGTTCATGCCGATGTAAAACAATATTTAAAAACATTACCTGCTAATCATTTTGAGTTAGTTGTAATGGACCCACCTACATTTAGCAATAGTAAAAGAATGAAGGATATTTTAGATATTCAAAGGGATCATGTGGAATTGATTAATGATGTTTTGCGTGCAATGAAACCTGAAGGAATTTTATATTTTAGCACCAACTATACACAATTCATTATTGACTTGGAAAATATAAACAGTAATCAAGTGAAAGATATTACTAAAGCTACTACCCCATTTGATTTTGAGGGAAGACTAAAACGATGGTGTTATAAAATTATAAAGAAATAACAATCTAAAATAGATTATAAACCAGCTAAAATTAGGTTGTGTACTGCTACAACTTGCGGCAGAACCAATTGTTGATCATCATTTACAATTACCCAATCACAAAGTTTCATTTTAATAGATGCATCAATTTGACTAGCCATTCTTTTCTCAACTTCCTCCTTTAAACATTGATCTCTTTTCATAACTCGACGAATGCGCAATGATTTTGGTGCAGATACCCCAATAATTTTTGAAATTCCATTAGCTGAGCCAGATTCAAAAAACAATGCAGCTTCTTTAATAACATAAGGACTTGTTTGTAATGCAGCCCAGTTTATTGCAGCTTGAATGGTAATTGGATGAACAATTCCATTAAGTATTTCTAATTTATATGGATTCGAAAAAACAATTTTTGATAAATATGCTCTATTTAATATTTCGGGCTGCTTATCCTCAATCACTGGATTTTTTGTGTACACCTCTGCACCAAATGTTGAAATTAATTTTTCTTTTATTAGGGGACTTGAGTGCATGATTTCTTTTGCAGCAGCGTCAGCATCAAAAACAGGAATCCCCAAGTTTTCAAAAACTTTGGCAACCATTGATTTGCCTGAACCAATCCCTCCTGTTAATCCAATGATAACTGACATCTAAATATATTTGACTCACTTAAAGTTAGGTGAAAATAGAAACAAAAAATCCGAAACTAAGTTCCATATTTGGAATATAGTTTCGGATTAATTAAGTAAAGCTTTCTAATTATTTGTTAATGGCTTGTGACCATTCTAAGCTAATAGAAGATCTTTCAATTTTCAAGTAGCTACCTGGGCTAACTTCTAATTGAACCGTATTATCTTCATTCACTTTGCTAATTGTACCATGAATACCAGCAATAGTAACCACTTTATCTCCTTTTTGCATTCCATCAATAAACTTCTTTTGCTCTTTTGCTTTTTTAGCTTGAGGACGAATCATGAAAAACCAGAAAACCACGATGATACCACCTAACATTAATAAATTCAAATTTCCACCGCCTGGTTGTGCTTGTAATAAAATTGCTATCATATTTATTTGTTTATATTTTAAAATTTAAGATCCTAATTGATGAGTACAAATATAAGGTAAAGAAACTATTTTCCCTTATGGCTTACTTTTTGGATTTTACCGTTCCCCACCAACTCTTTATGTATACTATCTAATATACCATTTACGAAATGACCACTTTGCTCCGTACTATATTCCTTAGCCAAATCGATATATTCATTTATAGTAACTTTTGTAGGGATAGTATCAAAATATACCAATTCACAAACCCCTAATCTTAATAAAATCATATCAATAACAGCAATACGTTCTGGATCCCAGTTTTTCAATTTAGGCTTAATAATATCCTCTGAAATTGTTTTCTTGTCAATGGCTGTTTGCAATAAATCTGTAGCAAATTTCATTTTCTCCTCTCCTACTAAATCAAGGAAATTAACTGAACCTGGTTTTTGAATATAATTAAGAACAAAGCCAATCATCATATCCCCCTCATCTTCCCAATTGGTAAAATGCTCTTCAATATAATCAACAGCATTTTCTGAACCAAGAATAATTGTTCCAAATATAAATTTCAGAATTTCCTTCTCTTTTGCCTTATCTCTATTTTCTTCAAGTATATAGGCTTTGTATTCATTAGAATCGGATAATTGTCTAAATAAGTTTTTTACCAAATCGCCATCTATCCATTGATGTGGTTTAACAATTTCTACTGCCTTTTTGAAAGCTTCAGAATCGATGGTTTGCCAAACAATTGAGTTACCAGCAATTTTAATATTAACAGACAAATCGGCTTGATCAGGAAGGTTTTTTGAGGCTCTTTGTTGAGATTCAACCTCGGCATACAATGCCACTTGATGTATTAAATGAACCAAGAAAACGAATAAATTTCGAGTTTTATCAAATTCTTTGTTAAGTAATGAATTAGAAGTACCTAGAATATTGGATTCAAGCATATATAATACTTGCATTACTTTAATTCGGATGTTGCGTCGGTTCATCATAATATTAAGAGCTATAAGGGCTGCAAAGCTATCAAAATAATTCTAAAAAAACTGACATTTTTTACATAAATAAGCCTTAAAGCTTCAAATTTAAGCATAGATTTGTCTCCCTTGTACCCTTTTGGTTCTTGCCACTGCAATTTTGACTTATATCATAAGTAATAAAGTCATTGGCAAGGTTCTTGAAGATATAAGTGTAAACCAATTAATTTAAAACCAAAAACGATAAAGTATGGCTAAGAGTACGGCTAAAAAACTAAACATTACGCCTTTACACGACAGAGTAATTGTAATGCCTGCTGCTGCTGAAGAAAAAACAGCTGGTGGAATCATTATCCCTGACACTGCAAAAGAAAAACCACAACGCGGTGTAATTGTGGCTGCTGGTCCTGGTAAAAAAGACGAACCAGTAACTGTTAAAGTGGGTGATACCGTTTTATATGGTAAATACGCTGGAACAGAAATCCAAATTGAAGGTCAAGATTTATTGATCATGCGCGAAAGTGATATTTTGGCAATTGTTTAATTACAAACAACCAACCTATCTTATCAAATTAATTAACGATTAAAAATAAGTTTATATGTCTAAAATGATTTTTTTCGACTTAGAAGCGAGAAATAAAATGAAAAAAGGTGTTGACACTTTAGCCAACGCTGTAAAAGTAACTTTAGGACCAAAAGGTCGTAACGTTGTAATTGAGAAAAAATTTGGTTCACCTTCTGTAACTAAGGATGGTGTATCAGTAGCAAAAGAAATTGATTTAGAAGATCCAATTGAAAACATTGGTGCTCAAATGGTAAAAGAAGTTGCTTCTAAAACAGCTGATCAAGCTGGTGATGGTACAACAACTGCAACTGTATTAGCACAAGCAATTGTGGGAGAAGGTTTAAGAAACGTTACTGCTGGTGCTAATCCAATGGATTTAAAACGTGGAATTGATAAAGCAGTTGAAAAAGTAGTTGCAAGTTTAAGAGCACAATCTCAAACTGTTGGAAACGATACAAAAAAGATTGAACAAGTTGCTTCTATCTCTGCAAACAACGACAACGAAATTGGCAAGTTGATTGCTATGGCAATGTCTAAAGTAGGTAAAGAAGGTGTAATCACTGTTGAAGAAGCTAAAGGCACAGATACTACAGTTGATGTAGTTGAAGGTATGCAATTTGATCGTGGATATGTTTCTCCATACTTCGTTACAAACAGCGAAAAAATGGAAGCAGAAATGCAAAATCCATATATCTTAATTTATGATAAGAAAATTTCAGCTATGAAAGACATCTTACATATT
Source organism: Chitinophagaceae bacterium (assembly GCA_947375185.1). Classification (GTDB taxonomy): domain Bacteria; phylum Bacteroidota; class Bacteroidia; order Chitinophagales; family Chitinophagaceae; genus Sediminibacterium. Next base: position 37,302 of record CANCEU010000006.1, on the reverse strand, counting down.
TTAGAGAAAGTTGCACAAACAAGCCGTCCATTGGTTATCATCGCTGAAGACTTAGAAGGTGAAGCAATGGCGACATTGGTTGTAAACAAATTACGTGGTACTATTAAAGTTGCAGCTGTTAAAGCACCAGGCTTTGGTGACAGAAGAAAAGAAATGTTAACTGACATTGCAATCTTAACTGCAGGTACTGTAATTAGTGAAGAGCAAGGATTTAAATTAGAAAATGCTGACTTATCTTATTTAGGTCAAGCATCTTCAATCACTATTGACAAAGACAATACTGTAATTGTTGGTGGTAAAGGTAAAAAAGCAGATATTACAAGTCGTGTAAATCAAATTAAGGCTCAAATTGAAAACACAACTTCAGAATACGATAAAGAAAAATTACAAGAGCGTTTAGCAAAATTAAGTGGTGGTGTAGCTGTACTTTATGTAGGTGCTGCAACTGAAACTGAAATGAAAGAAAAGAAAGATCGTGTTGACGATGCTTTACACGCTACTCGTGCTGCAGTTGAAGAAGGCATTGTACCAGGTGGTGGTGTTGCATATATTCGTGCAGTAGCAAGTTTAGATAAATTAAAAGGTGCTAACGAAGACGAAAATACAGGTATTCAAATTGTACGTCGTGCAATTGAAGAACCACTTCGTCAAATTGTTAAGAATAGTGGTATCGAAGGTTCAATCGTTGTGCAAAGAATCAAAGAAGGTAAAGATGACTTTGGTTTCAATGCAAGAACAGAAGTTTTCGAGAACTTATTCAAAGCAGGTGTTATCGACCCAACTAAAGTATCAAGAGTTGCTTTAGAAAATGCAGCATCTATTGCATCTATGTTGTTAACAACAGAATGTGTGATTGCAGACAAACCAGCTCCTGCAGCTGCTCCACAAGGTGGTGGTGCTCCTGATATGGGTGGTATGGGTTACTAAAATAATACGCATCAAAAATGCGTGATGATTATAAAAAAAGCCTCAGTAAAATACTGAGGCTTTTTTTATAAGATTAATCTTTCTTTGTAAAATATAGCTGATACCCTTTTGCTAATAATAGTTGTGCAATACCATATGTAAGCATTGTAACCAATCCAATATTTTTTATTGGATGATGTATTGACCAATCAAATTTATTAAATGCTAAAATGGTGTCTGAACTAATAAAAAATAACATTCCTGGGAACCAAAATATTTTTGAAATCAATGCTCCTCTTGTATTTCCTCCAGCATGGATTGCCATTAAAGCAGCAGTACAAATCAAAACCATATAAACAAGAACAGGATAAATCAAACTGCCCATTGCACCTTTAAGTTGAATGAAAATAAAGCAACAGAATACTCCAAGTAAAACTAAAAATCCCATAAACTTCTTTGATTTAACTTGACCTAAACCATTGATTTTATTGAACATCAAAATATTAAAAACATGCGTAGTCATAAATGCAACCATTCCAACTATAAACAAATTATTATAAGTCAGTAAAACATCACCTAAAAATGATCCAAACATTGCAATCAAAACGAACCATTTTCCTTTAGGGGCATTCGATGCTAAATCCTGTGACCCAATAAAAAGCATTAACAATGGCAACAACAATATTTTAGTTATGAATTGTAGACTAGAAAAATTATCTCCTAATACTTGTGCATACAAGTGCACCGATAATAATAAAATGTACACTGTAATACCCCACTTTTGAATAATTGATTTCATATGTTTTAGTATAAATTATTATTAAAAGTACATTAACGGTCTTACATTATGTTCCTGTTTCCATAAATTTGCTGAATGATAACTCCTGAAGAAGAAAAATTTTTTACCCAATGGGAAAAAGAACGACTTCAACCTAAATATAAAAGAAGAACCTTTTTAAGAGGGTTAAGTGCCGGACTTAGTTTAGGTGTATTAGTAATGCTCTTTTCTGAAGTAAACTGGTATGAAAGAGCAAATATGCAAGCCAATAGTTGGGGAAATGAAATTTGGATCATTATAGCTATCTTAATCATTTCTCTTGGATTTGCATGGATATATCAACAATTTACTGCGGAAATGAACGAACAAAGATTTCAAGAACTAAAACATATAAAAAACAAAAAATGACGATTTTTACTCAAAACAGCCTTAAAAAGGTTAAATTCTCTTCAATTTTAGCAGTTTCTGCCCTATTTTTCGCAATTTTCACAATTTCAGCATGCAGCAAGTCGGGTGCAAGTGAACAAGAACAAATGGTATCCTTTGCTAAATCACATAACATCAATTATACCACCGACGCAAGTGGATTATTATATGAGATAATTACGCCTGGCAATAATACACACCCAAGCATAAGTAACACAGTAACAGTTACTTATACTGGATTGTTAATGAACGGAAGCCAATTTGATGCAGGTTCCATTTCCTACCCATTAAACCAATTAATTGCAGGTTGGGGTATTGCAGTACCTAAAATTGGTGTTGGTGGAGAAATTAAAGTACTAATACCATCTTCATTGGGTTATGGATCATCGGGTGCAGGTTCCATCCCTGGCAACGCTCCATTGTATTTTGATATCAAATTGACTGGGGTAAAATAATGCCTTTTTGGGCCTATTTTTCCCTTGTTTTCTATTATATTTGCCGACTAAAAATCAGTTAACCAAACTTTTATGAAACTTAAAGGATTAGTGTTCGTTTTTGCTTTTTTGCTTATTACAATTTGTCTTTATCAATTGTCTTTTACTTTATTCGTTAGAAACCACGAAAAAGCGATGGACGCTAAAGCAGCGGCTTGGGTTAAAAAATTCCCAAAAGCTGACCAAGTATACCCTTCTAATAAAGAAGAGCAATTGCTTTATAATGACAGTGTAAGTGACTTGCAAAAAGCTTATTACAAACATTTATTAGACAGCACAAAAGATACCAAATTAGCATTTGGTTTTACAACTTACGGTGCTGCAAAAGAAAAAGAATTAATGCTAGGTCTTGATTTACAAGGTGGTATGAGTGTAACCATGGAAGTGGGCTTAGACGGCTTAATTAAATCTTTAGCAAATTATAGTAAAGACCCTGCTTTCAATACTGCGTTAAACAATGCGGTTGCTAAAAAAGCAAATAGTCGTGCTGACTTAATTACATTGTTTAGAGAAGAATATGCGCGTGTTAACCCTACAGGAAAACTGGCTCCATTATTCGCAACAAGAAGCAATGGTAAATTAAAATTTGATGCTTCTGATGATGTGGTAGCTAACTATTTGAAAGATCAATCAACTATCGCGTTTAATAATACTTATAAAATATTAAGAACGCGTATTGACAAATTTGGTTTGGCTTCTCCAAACATCAACCCTGATGCAGCAAAAGGAATTATCAATATTGAATTAGCAGGTATCACTGATAAAGAAAGAGTTCGTTCTTTCTTGCAATCAACTGCCAATTTACAATTCTTCGAAGTGTATACTTTGGAAAATAAAGATGTACAAGGTGGTATTTCTGCTGCAGACAAAGCTATAGAAGCAAATTTAGCTGGCATTAAAGACAGCACAGGAACTGCAAAATTGGATACTTCTAAATTAAATCCAAACAAAAATCCTTTGTTGAAATTGGTTCAGTTTACTCAACCATACCAAGGTAAAAATGGCAATGCTGTTTTCCCTGGTGAAATTGGTTATACATTAAAAAAGGATACTGCTAAATTAAATGCATGGTTAGCATTACCTGAAGTGAAATCTAAATTCCCTTCTAACTTAGTATTCATGTATGGTAAAGTAGAAACTGAAGATGCAAAAGCAAAAGAAGTTTTACCAATATATGCTATCAAAACATTAGACAACGGTCAAGCTGAATTAGAAGGTGACCACGTTGCTAATGCAGCTCAAGATTTTGATCAAAATGGCAAAGTTGCGATCAAAATGAATATGGATAAAGTAGGAACTTCACTATGGGCAAAAATGACATCTAAAAATGTTGGAAAGCCATTAGCGATTGTACTTGATAATATTGTTTACTCAGCACCTAATGTAAATGAAGCTATTACTACTGGTAATTCTTCTATATCAGGAAACTACACTTTAAAAACTGCACAAGATTTAGCAGAAATTTTAGAGAGTGGTAAGTTACCTGCGCCTGCAAAAATTGTACAAGAACAACAAGTTGGACCAACATTAGGTAAAGCTTCAATTCAAGGTGGTTTAATGTCATTTGGCATTTCATTCATCGTGATTTTCGCTTTAATGTTAATCTATTTTAATACAGGTGGATGGGTTGCGAATATTGCTTTAATATTGAACTTATTATTTACCATTGGTATTTTGAGCTCTTTAGGATTCACATTAACTGCACCTGGTATCGCTGGTTTAGTATTAACAATTGGTATGGCAGTGGATACGAACGTAATTATCTTTGAAAGAATTAAAGAAGAATTAACTAAAGGTAAAAGCTACCAAATGGCGGTGACGGATGGTTATAAGCGTTCAATGTCTCCAGTATTGGATGCACACGTTACTACCCTTTTAACAGCTTGTATATTAGCCTACTTTGGATTGGGTCCTGTGTTAGGATTCGCAACTACACAAATCATTGGTATATTATTATCATTGTTCTGTGGAATTTTAGTTTCTCGTTTAATTACAGATATCTATACAAGTAAAAATAGACACTTTGAATACTTTACTAAAGTTTCAAAATCAATATTCAAACATGCTACCTTCAAATTTATTGAATTCAGAAAGTACGCATACGTTTTATCAGCTATTGTATTAGTAATGGGTATTGCCTCTTTCTTTAACGGATTTGACCAAGGTGTTGAATTTGCAGGAGGAAGAAGTTACACTGTTAAATTTAACAATACGGTAAATATCGAATCGGTACGTGAAGATTTAAAGAAGGTATTTGGAGAAGCTCCAATTATTAAAACTGTTGATACTAAAAATCAAATTAACATCACTACTTCTTATAAAATTAAGGAGCAAGGAAATAATATTGATCAAGAAGTTGAAGGCTTATTGTTCAAAGGCTTAGCAAAACAATTGCCAGCTGGCGTTACCTATAAGGAGTTTGATACTCAATATAAGCAAAGCTCTCAAACTGTATTACCAACAATTTCTGATGACTTAAAAGCCGGTGCAACAAAAGCAACCATATTCGCTTTGATTGCAATTTGTTTGTACATCTTTATCCGATTCCGTGATTGGAGATATTCTTTAGGTACTATTTTCTCATTGTTACACGATGTATTCGTAACATTGATTGTATTTAGTTTCTTGAGAAAAGTAGTTCCTTTCCCATTAGAGATTGACCAGCACTTTATTGCTGCGGTGTTAACTGTAATTGGTTTCTCAATGAATGACACGGTAATTGTATATGACCGTATTCGTGAAGATTCTAAATTAATGAAAGGGTCAGATAACGCTAGCATCATTAACCGAGCAATTAACGAAACATTAAGTCGTACTGTGATGACTTCATTAACAGTGTTCTTAGTAATTTTAATATTGTTCATCTTTGGTGGTGAAGTAACAAGAGGTTTTGCTTTCGCAATGTTAATTGGTATCATCACAGGTACCTACTCTTCTATCTTCGTAGCTGCACCAGTTTTGGTTGATTTTGCAAAAAACAAACCATTAGGTCGCGCTGAAAACAAAAAGAAATAAACGATCTTCGTTTAATTATACAAAAGGCCTCACTTAAAGTGGGGCCTTTTGGTTTTCTCAAATAGCATATCAGTTCGCATGTACATTTATGCATCATGCTCACATGCGCCATACATATTTATAATCTATAAATTTTATCGAGATAAAAAAAAGCCCTGAGACAAATCCCAGGGCTTTCATAAAATTTTTGTTTTGCTTAAACAGCGAAGCTGGTACCACAACCACAGGTACTAGATGCGTTTGGATTATTGAAAGTAAAACCTCGGCTATTTAACCCCCCTTGCCAATCAATATTCATTCCATATAAATAAATTTGATGAGCTGCCTCCATGCAACAAGGGATTCCCTCAAAGACAAACTGCATATCCCCTTCCTTAGGCACATCAAAACCTAATACATAAGTCATGCCAGAGCAGCCTCCACCCTTTACCCCAACCCTTAATTTTTGTTGTTGATCAAATTCGGGTTCACCCATTAATCTTGTTAATTCTGCTACGGCAGATGCTGTAAAGCTTACTGGCGTTTTTAAGATGGTATCTGTAGACATAAAAAATGATTATTATACAAATTTACAACAAGTATCGGAAAAGCCCTTTATCTAAAATTTCGAAAATAGGAATAATAAGAGGTTATATTAGTAATGGATTTTTCGTAAATTTAAATATGTTAGAAAAAGTGAAAAAGACGGACAGTGGAATTACTATTCAAAAGTTATATACCAAGGCCGATTTACCCGAAAATTTAGATGGGGAACAAAAGCCAGGGGAATTTCCTTATACACGTGGTGTGCAGCCAGATATGTATCGAGGAAAGTTATGGACAATGCGACAATATGCTGGATTTTCTACTGCTGAAGAAAGCAACAAACGCTATCATTTTTTGTTGTCACAAGGTGTAATGGGATTAAGTGTAGCTTTTGATTTGCCTACACAAATTGGATACGATCCTGATCATAGTTTAGCCGAGGGGGAAGTTGGGAAAGTGGGTGTGTCCATTTGTACTTTAGCCGATATGGAAATTTTATTCAAAGATATTCCTTTGGATAAAATAAGTACTTCAATGACAATTAACTCAACCAGTTTTATATTGCTAGCATTATATGTGGCGTTGGCAAAGAAAAGAGGAATCGATGTAAAACAATTGTCGGGTACAATACAAAATGATATATTAAAAGAATACGCAGCAAGAGGCACTTATATTTATCCTCCTAAACACTCAATGCGTATTATAACAGATATTTTTGAGTGGTGTGGCACAAATTTACCTAAATGGAATAGCATTAGCATTTCAGGCTACCATATTAGAGAAGCAGGAAGTACTGCAGTACAAGAAGTTGCATTTACATTAAGCAACGGAAAAGCTTATGTAAAAGCAGCTCAAGAAAAAGGATTAGATATTAATGTATTTGGGAAAAGATTATCCTTCTTTTTTAATGCACATAATAATTTATTTGAGGAAGTTGCAAAATTTAGAGCAGCGAGAAAAATGTGGGCGCAAATAATGAAAGACTTAGGCGCCACAGATGAAAAAGCATTAATGCTTCGTTTTCACACGCAGACAGGTGGGGCAACATTAACAGCACAACAACCATTGAATAATATAACTAGAGTTACAGTGCAAACTTTAGCTGCAGTATTAGGCGGCACACAAAGTTTGCATACGAATGGTTTTGATGAAGCACTTGGGTTACCAACTCAACAAGCTGCAAGTATTGCATTAAGAACACAACAAATTGTTGCATTTGAAAGTGGTGTGGCTGATACAGTTGACCCATTAGCTGGTAGTTACTTTATTGAAAATTTAACTAGCCAAATCGAAAAAGATGCATTGTCCTTAATTAATACAATTGATGACATGGGAGGCAGTGTAACAGCAATTGAAAATGGGTTCATGCAAAATAAAATTGCAGATAGTGCCTATGCATATCAAAAAAATATTGAATCAAAAGAAAAGATTATTGTTGGTGTAAATGAATTCATATCTGAATCAGGCACCCCTATTCCTATATTAAAAATTGACGAAAAAATAAGACAGGAACAAATAGATAAATTAAAATTAATAAAAGAAAATAGAGATGATAATAAAGTTGCTGCTTGTTTAGCCGAAATTAAAAAAGCAGCAATGGGATCTGATAATTTAATGCCATTTGTAATTGAAGCAGTAGAACAATCTTGCACACTTGGTGAAATAGCGGATGTGTTAAGAAGTATTTATGGAGAATACCAAGCATAATCGCTATCAATATGAAAAAGTAATTCATTTAAACATACAAATAAGTAAATAATCATTCATCATAAATAAACAAAAATCAATGCGTAAATTATTAGTAGCCATTTTAGTTGCAGGTGCTTTTTCAAGCAATGCACAAGATTTACCAAAAAATTACAATGCCTTACTTAAAGATGTTGAACCACAGTTAATCCAATGGAGAAGACATTTTCATGAAAATCCTGAGTTATCAAATCGTGAATTCAACACTGGAAAATACATTTCGGAGTTTTTAAAAACTTTGCCAAATGTAGAAGTAAGGTATCCAGTTGCAAAAACAGGAGTTGTAGCAGTATTAAAAGGTGGAAAGCCGGGACCTGTTGTAGCATTAAGAGCTGATATTGATGCATTACCTGTTTTTGAAAGAACACCTATACCATTTGCATCAAAAGTAACAAGCGAATACAACGGGCAAAAAGTAAGCGTTAGTCATGCATGTGGACACGATTCACATACTGCAATGTTAATGGCAACTGCTAAAGTATTAAGCGAATTACAAAAGGATGTACCTGGTACTGTAGTATTCTTATTTCAACCAGCCGAGGAAGGAACACCAGGAACGGAGGAAGGTGGTGCACCATTAATGATTAAAGAAGGCGCATTAGACAATCCAAAAGTAGAAGCCGTTTATGGTATTCATATTTCTTCACAAACACCCGTTGGAACAATCAAATATAAATCAGGTGCTTTTATGGCATCCTCTGACTGGTTTACAATTAAAGTAAATGGTAAAGGAAGTCATGGTTCACAACCTTGGGGTGGCGTTGACCCAATTGCAGCTTCTGCACAAATTATTGAGGGCTTACAACATATTGTAAGTCGTCAAATGGATTTAACGAAAGCACCATTAGTTATAACTGTTGGAACTATTAATAGTGGCGTACGTTCAAATATTATTCCAGAAACTGCTGAGATGACGGGTACAATACGAACTTTAGATAGTAAAATGCAAGAGGAAGTGCATGAAAGAATTAAACACACTGCAAAAACAATTGCTGAAAGCTCAGGAGCTACCGCTGATGTAAATATTGAAACTAAAACATTGGTAACTTACAATGATCCAGCCTTAGTGAAGAAAACTTTGCCTTCATTAGTAAAAGCAGCTGGTGATGAAAATGTTTCAGAATCTACTTGGGTTACTGGGGCTGAAGATTTTTCATTTTATGCAGCAAAAGCACCAAGTTTCTTTTTTAATGTAGGCGCTTTACCAAAGGGCACTGACCCTAAAAAAGCTGGTCCACACCATACTCCTGATTTTTATTTAGATGAGTCGGGATTTATTGTGGGTGTAAAAGCATTTACTCAATTGGTATTTGATAATGCCCCTACTAAAAAAGGGAAATAATTACTAGATTGAATAAAAAAAGGCAGGCTCTAAATGAGTCTGCCTTTTTTGTTTTATATACTTAAATTGTTTTTAATAAACTTTTATTATCTACTTTGAATAATTCCTGGCTCCAAATAATAAACTTCCAATTCTAACCATATTACTTCCTTTGCTAATTGCTAATTGATAGTCCGAACTCATACCCATACTTAAGGTATCAAAATGACCACCTGGAAAAGCTCGTTTAGCATTATCAAAATAAGATTTAAGCAAAGTAAATTCTTTACTTAATAAAGTTTGATCCTCTGAAAAACTAGCCATCCCCATTAATCCTCTAATACGAACATTTGAATAGGAAGCTACTCTTCCACTAACTAATAACTCATGTAAAGCGTGGCCGTCAAATCCAAACTTAGTTTCTTCTGTAGCAATATGAATTTGCAATAAACAATCAATAATTCTATTTTGCTTAACCCCTTGTTTATTTATTTCTTGTAATAACTTTTCGGAATCAACACCATGTATCATAAATACAAATGGAGCGATATACTTTACTTTATTAGATTGTAAATGACCTATAAAATGCCATTGAATATCCTTGGGCAAGCTTGCTTCTTTATCCACTAACTCCTGTACATAATTTTCACCAAATGCACGTTGTCCAAAATCATATAATGCCTGCAAATCCTCATTCGGCTTTGTTTTACTTACAGCAATCAATTTAACTTGATTTGCAGTGAGCTCTTTTAAAATAGATTCATATTGTTCAAAATTAACAGCCATATTGTTATTGAGAATTTATAGATTGATTCAAAAAAATGCAATTTAGTGATATATAATGTTATTATGAAAAGTCATCTTTAATCATTATCGAGTAATGCTTCGACCTATCACCATTTTTTGAATCTCACTAGTTCCTTCATAAATTTGGGTAATTTTCGCATCTCGCATTAATCTTTCAACGTGAAACTCTTTCACAAATCCATAACCTCCATGAATTTGAACCGCCTCGGTTGTTACCCACATGGCCGTATCACTAGCATGTAATTTAGCCATTGCTGCCGAAGTAGTATAATCTAAATGATTGTCTTTTTCCCAAGCTGCCTTAAAACATAATAACCTTGCTGTTTCAATTTTAGTTGCCATCTCGGCTAATTTAAATTGAATGGCTTGATGTTCATGAATTGGTTTTCCGAAAGTTTTTCTTTCTTTACTATATGCCAATGCTAGTTCATAAGCACCACTAGCAATGCCCAAAGCTTGTGCTGCAATACCTATTCTTCCTCCATTTAATGTTTTCATTGCAAAATTAAATCCAAACCCTTCATCACCTATCCTATTTTCCTTAGGCACTTTTACATCCGTAAATGAAATGGCATGTGTATCACTTCCTCGAATACCCATTTTATTTTCTTTTACGCCAACTGTAACTCCAGTTGTATTTTTATCAACTATAAATGCATTTATTCCTTTATGTCCTTTTGTATAATCAGTTTGCGCAATCACCAAATAAACACTTGCTGTTGAACCATTTGTGATCCAATTTTTTATACCATTTATTAAATAATGATCTCCCATGTCAACAGCATTTGTATGTTGATGAGTTGCATCACTACCTGCTTCGGGTTCACTTAATAAAAAAGCACCGATATACAATTCACCATCCTTTTTACCATGTGCCAAGGGCACTAAATATTTTTGCTTTTGTGCCTCCGAACCAAAGTGTTCTAAACCCCAACAAACTAAACTATTGTTTACACTCATCGCAACACTCACACTACTATCAACTTTACTAATTTCCTCCATTGCTAAAACATAACTTATTGCATCCATTCCTGCTCCTCCATATGTAGGATCAGTCATCATTCCTAAAAAACCAAGATCAGCCAATTGTAATAATTGCTGCTTAGGAACCATTTGCTTTTCATCACGGTCAATAACACCTGGTAAACATTGTTGTTGTGTAAATTCACGAGCAGCTTGTTGAATCATCAACTGCTCTTCGGTTAGCTTAAAATCCATAAAAAAAGGTTTGTATAAATTTACGCTAACATTTGTTAGCCACAAATAAAAATAGTAACTAATTATTTGATGACTAATTTATATGCTGTATATGAAACTATTTAGAGTATAATTTTCTTAGAACTAATTGTGATAGGACCGATTTATCGGCTTCTGTTATATTTGAAGTACTATCTTGTCTAAAATGTCTTTTAAAAGCTAAAATTGCAGCAGTAGTGTCCTTTATATCATAGCCAACCAATGCTAAAGCATATGGGATAGATAGATTATTAGGTAGAGATATGGCGACATTTGGTTCATACCAAACCCCATATCCTTTTTGTGCTAATAAAGCCCAAGGGAAATTAATATTGGGATCGTTTTTACGTGTTGGTGCAATATCAGCATGTCCTATGAAGTTGGCTTCTGGGATTTTATATTTGTTTTTTAATCCAGCAAGTAAATTCAACAAACTTTCAATTTGTTTTGGCTCAAATGGTTCAAACCCATTATTATCAATTTCAATTCCAATTGAACTAGAATTAATATCAGTATTATTACCCCATTTAGCAACCCCACCATGCCATGCTCGTAAATAATCATTCAACATATGGTGTACAGTGCCATCTTTACAAATTACATAATGGGCACTCACTTTTGTTCGCTCTAAAGTAAAAGTGCGAAGTGTTTGATCACAAGAATTTTGTGCAGTATGATGAATGATTACAAAATTAGGCTTGCGTAAATCAAAATTGGTAGTACCTACCCATCTAGGAGCAGCAATCAGATTAACCGAATCTATAATTGCATATGGTTCAGCAATAACTTCTTTTATTAATGCTTTTGCTTGCTTTTTATAAAATTGATTGGTTTCACGATATTGAAAAGTATTACATGAAAAAACAAAAAATAATAAAACTAAAAATGAAATTTTGATAAGATTTGTTTTCATATAGACTAATTATAATTAATTATTAAAATACTTGCGAATACTATGTGATTACTATTAATCTGAGTAAACAAAACGGTAAACATTATGATTGATCAACACTTGGTTCTTGTTGACTTAGACAGTGAAAGCTTCCCAATCCCCAAATGATATCAGTAGAATCAATTCCCACTACTTCCCTATTTGGAAAAGCAGTTTGAATTATTTGCATGGCAATATCATCTTGTGCACACCTATAGGTTGGCACAATAATATGTCCATTACTGATATAAAAATTAGCATACGATGCTGGCAACATTTGTTCCTCATATATTACATCGGCAGGCATAGGTAACTCAATTATATTTAATTGTTTGCCATTATGCAAGCGCATTGATTTTAACTCATTTAGATTTTGTTGCAATAGTTCATAATTCTCTGAATCCTTATTGGATTCAACAACAGTCACTACCGTATCTTCATTTACAAAACGAACCGTATCATCTATATGACCATCCGTATCATCTCCAACAATTCCTTCTGAAACCCATAAAACTTGTTCAACACCATAATAATTACATAAATACCTTTCAATTTGATCCTGACTTAAATCAGGATTACGATTCGGATTTAATAAACAACATTTTGAAGTTAATACGGTACCTGCTCCGTTAAAATCAACAGAACCACCTTCCATTATTATGTTTGGATAAAATAATGGCAAATCCAATGCCTTTGCTATATGAGTAGGAATTATATCATCTAAATCATATGGCGGATACTTACCACCCCATGCATTAATATTCCAATCAATAATTGCTTTTGGTTGTTCTTTATTATTTCTTATTAAAAAACTAGGCCCATGATCACGACACCATGCGTCATTGGTTGGATGAATATAAAATTTTACACGAGTTAAATCTACTCCACCTCCAATTAATAATGCAGTTGCTTTTTGTTGCATGGCATTATCGACAACATTTATATTAACAAGTTCTGTTTTTGAAACAATCTTAATAAACTCAACATAAGATGGAAAAATGCTATCAATTTTTCCTGGCCAACTTTCTTCCTTATGTGGCCAACTAAGCCACATGGCATCATGTTTTGCAAACTCTGCAGGAAAATAATACCCTAATGATTTTGGAGTTGGTGAATTATTAAGCATGTTCTTCGTCAATATATCTTTTAGTAATGGGTTGATAAGTATCTATTCTCCTGTCTCTTAAAAATGGCCAATGTGTACGATAACTATCTGATTTATCTGTATTAAGATCTACGACAGCTACTTCCTCATTATCATGAGAGGCTTGGTATAATAAAGTTCCAAATGGATTACTTACAAAACTACCTCCCCAAAATTTCATCAACCCATCTTGTTCAAACCCTACACGGTTAACACTTATTACGGGAACTCCATTTGCCACCGCATGGCTCTTTTGAATAGTTTGCCATGCATTATATTGTTCAATATTAGTTGCTTCGTCTTGAGCAGTAGCCCAACCAATTGCTGTTGGATAAAATAACATTTCAGCACCCATCAAAGAAGTAATTCTTGCTGCTTCTGGATACCATTGATCCCAACAAATTAATACACCAATATTTGCAAATTTGGTTTTGAAAACTTTATACCCCAAATCGCCAGGGGTAAAATAGAATTTCTCATAATAAGATGGATCATCTGGGATATGCATTTTGCGGTACTTACCTAAATAAGCACCATCTGCATCTAATACTGCTGTAGTATTATGGTACAATCCTTCAGCTCTTTTTTCAAATAAAGAAGCTATAATTACAACTTCTAATTCTTTAGCTATCAAAGATAATTCATCAGTAGTTTTACCAGGAATTGGTTCTGCCAATTTGAAATTTTCATGTTCTTCAACATCGCAAAAATATAATGAAGTATATAACTCTTGTAAGCAAATAATATTTGCTCCTTTTTTTGCAGCTTCCCGAATTTTATCAATTGCTTTAGCCTTATTTGCATTTACATCTGAACTACAGGTCATTTGAACCAAGCCTACTTTAACGATTGCCATAATTTTAAATTATAAAGTAAATAATTTGATTAAGTTTTGTTTTGAATAATTGCATCTAAAGTACCAATGCCTAATAATTTTTTGGTAATAAATCCTTCGGCATATTGTACTCCAATTTGTTGTCCTAATTCTTTAGCCCTTCCTTTTACAAATTCCAAAAATGCAGTACCCGAAATAAAAGTTTCAGGCTCAATAGAATTAGGATCATAAAACTGTGAACTATGTGCTAAAATAGATTCCATTTTCTTATCCATATGTGCACTAATATCAACTACAAAATTGGGAGTTAAACTTCTTGATTGAATATAATGAAACACTTGAGTTGGTCTCCATGCCTCTTGTGCAATGCCATTATGTGATGTTTGTATTTTAGTTAACCCAGATAAAAAAGCAGCTTCTTCAACTAAACTAGCAGCACGTCCATGATCGGGATGTCTATCTTCAGGAGCATTACAAAAAATGATTGTAGGTTTAAATCGACGAATGGTTTCAATAATCGCAAACTGATGTTCCTTATCATTTATAAAAAATCCATCAGCCATTCCTAAATTTTCTCTAATAGTTAAACCCATCACTTCACTAGCTAATTGTGCTTCTTTTAATCTTTGCGAAGTAGTACCTCTGGTTCCCAATTCGCCTTTTGTTAAATCGATCACTCCCACTTTTTTTCCTTCAGCGATTGCACCTAATAAAGTACCTCCACATCCTAGTTCAATATCATCGGGATGTGCACCAAAAGCAAGAATATCTAGTTTTTGCATGATCAATTTTTAATGATAACAAAGGTAAGAATAAATGGCTCCGATAATACTTGTAATTCACAAAAAAACCCTCTCTTACAAAAGTAAGAAAGGGTTTAATATGGTATAAAATGCACTTGATTAAAAGTGTTCTTTTATTTTTTCTTTGCGTAACGCTTGTTGAATTTATCGATACGACCAGCAGTATCCACTAACATATTTTTACCAGTGTAAAAAGGATGTGAAGTGTTTGAAATCTCCAATTTGATAACTGGATATTCATTGCCGTCTTCAAATAAAATGGTTTCTTTAGTATTAGCAGCAGATTTGCTTAAAAAAGCAGTTCCGTTACTCATGTCTTTAAAAACTACAAAGCGATAAGCTTCTGGGTGGATACCTTGTTTCATTATAATGAATTTTTAAGGAAGCACGGTTTTTGCCGTACAATTATTGAATAGATGGCAAAATTAGGTTAAAACTCCCTTTTTGCCAAATTTATAGTGCTTTAACAGACTAAGACTTCATATTGATATACTGCAAAGGAACCCCAAAATTTTCAGCCCTACAAGCAGCTATCACTTCTTGTAAATCATCTATTTTTTTGCCGGTTACCCTTATGATATCGTCCATAATAGCCGTTTGAACCTTTAAGCCCTTGTCTTTAATAAACTTAACAATTTTCTTTGCGTCTTCCTGTTTTAAGCCATTTCTTACAGGAACATCCTGTTTGAAAATCTTACCACTAGGTTGTGGCTCTTTTGATAAATCAAAAGCATTGGCATCAATTCCTTGCTTTATAGATCTACTTAACAGAACATCCACAATTTGTTGAACCTTCATTTCAGAATCAGACTCTAGTTTAACCAAATAATCTTTCTTATTTAATTCAATTACAACGTGTATTCCCTTGAAATCGAATCGATTAGTAATTTCTTTTTTGACAACATTTACTGCGTTATCAAGGACTTGAATATCTACAGAACTAGATAAATCGAATGAAGGCATAAGTATAAATTTAAGCGTTTGAAATAGTCTTTGGGAACCACTTTTTGGAAAATAAAAGGAAGGTTAAACCTATTAAAATTAAGATAGTTGATATCAATTCGGCCTGTGTAGGCTCAAAAGGCAAAGAATGAATTCTGTTATTTACCCTGATTTTTTCAATTAAAAAGCGTTCTCCTCCAGCAAAAAGTAGATAAACTCCAGTCAAAATACCAGGTTGTGTAATTTTTTTACGCATCAACCACATGATACCAAATAGTATAAAAGTACCTATGATTTCATAAAATGTAGTTGGGAAAACAGGCACCGGCAACTCATTACAATAATTTCCTATACATCCGACAATTGCTTTTCCTTCATTTACCACATTATGCGGGTAAGTATATGCCCACATCCAATCCGGCATCCAACTAAAAGGTTTAGGTGCAAAATTGGGAATTCCCCAGTCACCATCGCCACTCATATGACAACCAATTCTTCCAGCTGCATATGCAAACAACATAGTTGGAGCCATTGCATCTGCAAAATGAATTACACGAATTTTATATTTTCTGATGTAAATGATAATTGCAATTGTTGCAACAATTAAACCACCGTAAAATGTAAGACCACTAAATGAAATTAAAGATCCAATTGGATCTTTTGCAAAATCATCTAGGTTCTCTAAATTATGAAAAATTTTTGCCCCTAGAAAACCCCATAAAGCTGCCTGCAATACAACATCTCCTACTCTATCATGAGGCCAAACCATATATGTTTTAGATTCAGGATTTGGCAATTTAACTTTATCCCTTTCCTTCCATTTTAAAAAACACATTATAGCTCCTACAACAATACCCGCAAACCAACTTCCTTGTAAGGATAAAATAAAAGCTTGGGTATTGTTTAATGCATTTTCAATTATAAAAGCACCAATAATTTTGAATCCAAACAAAAATCCAAAAAAGAAACTTGTTGCCAACTCAGAAAAAGAAGCTGGTGCTCCAACAATATATGTTTCTTCTATCGCAATAAATTCACCTAAAGCTTCTTTTCGTTTTAACTCACTATACAATACATATCCAGATGCCACAAAAGCTAATGCTACAAAGAATCCGAAAGAATTCACCAATTTCAATGCATTGAGTTTTACTCCAAATAAGTCTTGAACTAAATAATATAAATTAGGATACATATTTTAATTGAATTGCGTAATGCAATGTTACCAAGAATTATTCATTTATGCTGAGTTAGATTTAAAAAAAAGGCCACACTAGAAAGTGCGGCCGTATTTTACTAACCCATCTAAAAACAAAACCTTTAATATTTTTATTAATTACAATGTTGGTTAAACAATGAAATTAAATGTTGTGCGATCACTTGAGCCGGGGTTCCTTCAATATGATGTCTTTCCACCATACTTACTAATTCTCCGTTTTTAAATAACGCAATTGCTGGTGAAGATGGAGGATAAGGTAAGTGATACTCTCTTACTTTATTTACCGCTTCTAAATCAAAACCTGCAAAACTAGTTGTGATTCTATCTGGTTTAACAGATGCATTTGCAACAGCCATTAAAACACCAGGTCGACATGCTCCAGCTGAACAGCCACAAACAGAATTAATTACAACTAAAGTTGTACCATCATTCTTAATTGCACTATCAACTTCTGATGCTGTTGTTAAATCTTCAAAACCATTATCAACTAACTCAGCTTTCATTGGTAAAACTATCTCTGCAGGGTACATATCTTCTACTATTTGACTCAAAATTAGGTATTTTCAAAATGCCCTACAAATTTGTTTTCACGTCATCTTGGCAAAAACTTGTATTGAAAATCATAAAATATCAGCCTAAATGACATAAAAAAGGCCCTATTTTGATGATAGGGCCTAAAAAAGTTCAATTTTAATATATAGCTAGTTCATTATCAATGTCTAGCGTAAATAGCCCAATATTTTTAACATACTTTGTGCAGATTGTTCTTTAGCATACACCCAATCCACTAATTTCCCAGTTTTAGCGTCCTTTTCAACTATTACATGTTTAGGGGAAGGAATTAAACAGTGCTTGATTCCTCCATAACCACTAATTTGATCTTGATATGCTCCTGTATGGAAAAACCCAACATACAATGACTCACTATTCTCATCCGTTTTATCCCCTTTTTCAGCATCTTTTAATTTTGGCAAGAAAACTTCATTGATATGTTCCTCAGAATCATAATAATCGTGACTATCGCATGTAATGCCACCTAAAACCACACGTTGGTAATCATTCTCCCATTTATTAACAGGGAGCATTAAGAATTTTTCTCCAATACCCCAAGTATCTGGAAGCGTTGTAATAAATGAAGAGTCAATCATATACCAACACTCTCTATCATTTTGTTTCTTTTCAGCTAATACTTTATAGATATGCGCCATGCTCTCACCCACAGTGTAAGATCCAAATTCAGTATAAATATTTGGCATTGGCACTTTTGCTTTTTTACAAGCTTTTTTAATATTGGATACAATTTCATTAATCATAAAATTATAATCATATTCAAAACCTAAAGAATGCTTAATAGGAAATCCACCACCAATATTGATAGAATCTAATTCAGGACAAATTTTCTTTAACTGACAATACAAGTTAATAATCTTATTTAATTCAGACCAGTAGTAAATATCATCTTTAATTCCTTTGTTCAAAAAGATATGCAACATTTTTAATTGAAACTTATCTTCATATCCTTCTATCTCATCTACATAAAATTCCAATATATCTTTTGCTCTAATACCTAAGCGGGACGTATAAAAAGGAAAACTTGGTTCTTCTTCAGCAGCTACGCGAATGCCCACTTTAAATGGCTGTTTAGCATTGCGTTTGTAAAATTGTAATTCCTCTACATTATCCAAAACTGGAATCACATTTTTAAAGCCAGTATTTATTAATTTAGTAATTCTACTTGTATACGTTTTTTGTTTATAGCCATTACAAATGATAAATAAATCCTTATTTATTTTACGACGTTTATACAACTGATTAATAATTTCAATATCGTACGCATATGAAGTTTCCAAATGTACCCCATGTGACAAAGCCTCTTCTACAACAAATGAAAAGTGAGAACTCTTAGTGCAATAACAATAAAAATATTGTCCCTCGTATTTATGTTTCTTAAATGCATCTGCAAACATTTTTTTAGCCTTATTAATTTGCATACCAATTTTTGGTAGGTAAGTTAACTTTAATGGCGTACCATGTTTTTCGATAATTGCTTTTAAATCCAAACCGTTAAACTCCAAATAACCATTGTCATTAATATCAAATCCTTCTTGTGGAAAATGGAAGGTTTGTTCTACTAGGGAGGTATAGGTATTGTTCATTATTTGATCGAGGTTGTTAGCTGTTATTTTAAGAGCACAAAAATAGTTCTTTGAATGGATATTAGGCATAAAAAAAATGCCCCCGTTTATGGGGGGCATTTTAAAAATCTTAAGAGAGATAATTTTAAGGCTTTATATTTTCAAAAAAGCCGAAAATTACTACTTCACTGATTGTACTAAAGCTTTGAAAGTAGCTGGCTCGTTCATTGCTAAATCAGCCAATACTTTACGGTTCAAATCAGAACCTTTCTTAGCAAGTAAGTTGATGAATTGGCTATAAGTCAATCCTTCTTCTCTTACTGCTGCGTTAATACGTGCAATCCACAATGTGCGGTATTCACGCTTTTTTAATTTACGACCAACATATGAGTAAGTTAAACCTTTCTCTAATACGTTTTTGGCAACGGTATATACGTTTTTACGTTTACCATAAAAGCCTTTTGCTTGGTCTAAAATCTTTTTTCTTCTTGCTCTAGATGCAACGGCATTTTTTGAACGTGGCATAATTAATATTTTTTTGAATCTACGTCAAGTTAGACTTCGACTCGGTTAATTTAAATTTTGATAACTGTTATCAATCAGATTATTCAATTGATAAATAAGGAGTCTTATCCTTTTAATCTTA
This sequence comes from Chitinophagaceae bacterium, assembly GCA_947375185.1. Taxonomy (GTDB): domain Bacteria; phylum Bacteroidota; class Bacteroidia; order Chitinophagales; family Chitinophagaceae; genus Sediminibacterium. Next base: position 17,396 of record CANCEU010000006.1, on the reverse strand, counting down.
ACAAACGTAGAACAAAGTCTTTGTTAGTTGATCCAACAAGACCTTTCTTTCTCATTGCTCTTTTACGCTTAGTTGATTTTTTTGTAAGGATGTGTCTTTTGAACGCTTTTTGGAAAGTGATTTCTCCTGTTCCAGTAACTTTAAAACGCTTCTTTGCGCTTGAGTTAGTTTTTACTTTTGGCATTATTATAATCTTATCGATTACTCCCTGCTGGCGGTCTTGCACGGGCGAGACACTTGTTGAGCCATGTGGGAAATGGATGGCAAAGGTAGTAGATATAGACAATATAGACAAGAAAAAAGCCCCATTTTATGGAGCTTTTGACAAAAATTATATTGATAATCAGCTTTTTAGCCAATTATGTATTCAAAATTTAAGCTGTAGGCTTCTTTTTACCACCTGCTTTCGGTTGGAAAATAGCAAACATTCTCTTTCCTTCTAACTTAGGCATGCTTTCTAAAGTACCTGCTTCTGCTAATCTTTCTGCAAATTTCAACAAGAGCAATTGACCACGATCTTGGAACATAATCGCACGACCTTTAAATTGAACATAAGCTTTCACTTTATTTCCATCTTGCAAAAACTTCTCTGCATGTTTTGCTTTAAAGTCAAAGTCATGATCATCGGTACCAGGAGTAAAACGAATCTCTTTAATTTCAGATTGCTTAGAGTTCGCTTTCATTTCTTTTTCCTTTCGCTTTTTCTCGTAAAGAAACTTTTTATAGTCAATTACTTTACATACTGGAGGATTGGCAGTTGGAGAAATTTCCACTAAGTCCAAACCTTGATCAGCAGCAATTTTCAGCGCTTCCTGGGTATTATAAACTCCTACGGTGATATTATCACCAACTAAACGAATTTCTGGAACTCTAATTCGATCATTAATACGATGTTCCGGTTCTTGTTGTCTTTGAAACCTTGGGTTAAATCTGGGTCCTCTGTTCGGTAATGCCATTAATTATTAAAACGTTGTTTAAGTGTATAAAGATAAGGATTGTTATGCTTCTGGAGCCATTCTTTCTGCTATTTCTTCGATTACTTTAGCAAGAAACGCTGATTTGTCCAACATTCCTAGATCCCCTTTACCCTGGCGACGAACAGAAAGTTTACTTTCAGCCACTTCTTTCTCTCCTATCACCAACATATAAGGTACTTTCATCATTTCAGTATCTCGGATCTTTTTACCAATTTTTTCATTGCGATCATCAATTTCTACACGCACACCTGCCTTTTTTAATTCGGCAAATACTTCCTGAGCATAAGGCATGAATTTATCACTAATTGGTAAAACTTTGACCTGCAATGGGGCTAACCATACAGGGAACTTTCCTGCATAATGCTCTAATAAGAAACCGATAAAACGCTCATGCGTTCCCAATGGTGCACGATGTATAATTAACGGAGTTTCAGGCTCATTGTCCTTATTAGTGAAATTTAAATTAAAGCGTTTTCCTTGTGCAAAATCCACTTGGTTAGTGGCTAAGGTAAATTCTCTACCAATCACACTCCAAATTTGTACGTCAATTTTAGGACCGTAAAAAGCCCCTTCATCTTGCACTTCAACAAAAGGAGTTCCTGTTTCAATTAAAACTGCACGCACCATGGCTTCGGTCTCTAACCAAAGTTCAGGCTCATTGATATACTTCTGACCCAATTTAGCAGGATCATGTAAACTTAAACGCATTACATATTTGTCAATTCCAAAAATTTTGAAATATTTCAAATACATTTCATTTACTGCACGAAATTCAGCTGCAAATTGTTCCTTAGTACAATAAATATGCGCATCATTCATGTGCAAACATCTAACACGCATTAATCCAAACAATTCACCAGATTGCTCATAACGATAACAAGTACCATATTCTGCAAGCCTTAGTGGCATGTCTTTATAGCTCTTTGGTTCGGCATCAAATATTTTATGGTGATGCGGACAGTTCATTGCTTTCAAGTAATATTTAGTGCCGTCCAATTCCATTGGAGGGAACATACTATCTTGATAATAAGGTAAGTGACCACTAGTAATATACATGCTTTCCTTAGCGATATGTGGAGTTACTACACGCTTATAGCCTGCAGCTTCCTCAGTCTCTTTTGCTAAACGCTCTAACTCTTCAATAATAATGGTACCATTGGGCATCCACAAAGGAAGACCTGGTCCAACATCATCATCCATTGTATAAATACCTAATTCTTTTCCTAATTTTCTATGATCTCTTTTTTTAGCTTCTTCTAACATTAACAAGTATTCGTCTAATTCCTTTTGATTCGGGAAAGTGACGCCGTATACACGAGTTAACATTTTATTTTTCTCATCCCCTTTCCAAAACGCACCTGCAATGTTGGTGATTTTAATTGCCTTAATTGCTCCAGTATTTGGAATGTGAGGCCCACGACATAAGTCAGTGAATTGTCCTTGAGTATAAAAAGTAATGGTACCGTCTTCCAAACCTGATAACAAATCTAATTTGTACTCATCGTCTTTTTCAGTGAAATAAGCAATTGCATCCGCTTTTGACATTTCCTTGCGGATATAAGCATTGGCTTGTTTTGCCAATTCATTCATCTTTTTTTCTAAAATAATCACATCCTCTTCCTTCAAGGTTTTACCCCCTAAATCAATGTCATAGTAAAAGCCTTTATCAAGCGCTGGACCTACCCAAAACTTAGCACCAGGGAACTGCATTTCAACAGCTTCCGCTAATAAATGGGCTGAAGAGTGCCAAAAAGTATTTTTGCCTTCTGCATCATCCCAAGTTAATAATTTAAGGGCGCAATCTTCGTTTATTGGACGCGTGGCATCCCATACTTCGCCGTTTATCGAAGCTGCTAAAACTTTCTTTGCCAATCCTTCACTGATGGATTTTGCGATACCTAATGCAGTGATCCCTTTTTCATAGGGTCTAACTGCGCCGTCTGGAAATTGAATTTGAACCATGTTTTATATCTAAATATGGGTGCAAAGATAACAAAAATATGTGGTTGATGAATTCTTAGATTTTGAGTAATATTTATAATTAGATTTGCCCTATGACCCGTTTATTGTCAATTATTGTAATTCTAGGATTTACTACTCCCCTTTTTGCTCAAAATTTGAGTGGTAAGTGGATAGGTTATTTTAGAAATTATAACGGATTGGAAGAAAAAATATACCCCTATGAAATTACAATCTCTAATAATAATGGGAAAGAAATAAGCGCCACCACTTTAACCCGTTTCCCAAATCAATCTACCGCAACTGCAACTGCTCGAGGAAATTACGCCTCCAATGTTCATTTATTGAGTTTACAAGAAACAAAATTTGAACAAATACACTTAGACCCAAATGTTCAAGGATGCTTAATGAACAATTATCTTACGTATAAAAAAGAAAATAATTTAGAAACGCTGCAAGGAACTTATGTTGCTAAAAATGTGAGCAATGGAACGGATTGCGGAATGGGAACTGTATACTTGGAAAGAGATATTATAAGTGCAATGTCTTTATCAAACAATAAACTAACTCGAACTATAAATTCAAAAAAATTGATTGTTAAGAAAAGTGTTCCCAATAAAGACAGTTCAAATGTAAATACCCGCTTACCAAATTCAAAATTGAACACTCAAACCACTCAATCAAAAATTGAAAATATTTACACTAACACTCAAGATGTTATAACTAACAATGAAGTTTCAAGTCAACAAAATAAAAAGGCAAATAATCAGATAGTTTCTACAAAATTAATCTCGAATCATGAACATCGAATACTACCATGGGTGCTTATTTCGCGCGAAAATGTTTTAGTTAAAAAGATTGTAACACATAGTAAGATTTTCAGTTTTGATATATTTGATAACGGCACTATTGACAACGATACTATTACTATTTATGACAATAAAATTTTAATGCTAGATCAAAATAGATTAAGCTACAAAGCCGTCCACTTTGAAATCAATTTTAATGATTTGACAAAAGAACATGAAATCATTGTTGTCGCAAATAATTTAGGGGCTGTACCTCCTAATACCGCTTCATTAGTTTATAAAGACGCTAAACAAAATGAAGAAGTTATTATCAATACAGACTTCACTAAAAATGCTAAAATAATTATAGTGTATGAGCCTCCCAATTAATTTACCTATTTAATTTCCTGCAACACTTCCTGTGCTTCTATTAATTTTCGATTTTCAGGATGAAAGGGGTCTCTAGATTGTTTTTGGAACCCTAGCCAAACAAAACCGTCTTCGGATTTTTTGTTTTCAACATTGAAAATATAAACTTGATGTTCCTTATATCCAATTTGTGCAAGTAAATTTAACAATTGTAGCCCACACATATGAATTGCGGTATTTGTTTCCTGCCAGTCGTTTAAACCAACTGATAACTGTAAACCTTGTAACTCAGCATTAAAATTATTTAACCCATCAATCCAAATTTTTTGAATGTTTGAATCAAGTTCCATTTTTACATTTGTCAATGAATCGGTTGATTTAAGCATATCATTTGCATTCTGATAAATAAATAAGGTATCCTTATTACTAAGGCCTTTTAGTAATTCTTGATAATCTTTAATCACTTTACCTACAGAATGATCCAAATTATTATTATGATTTTGGGGCATATATTGAAAGTTGGTTGCAAAACTTACTTTCTTACTCGAATCGGTGCATGACAAAATCAATATGCAGGCTATAAAGCCAAAATATTTATACATCCTTATTATTTTTATCAAATTTATGCATAATTACTACTACCAAAGGCTAACTTTGCGCTCTGAATTGAAAAAATATGCTGATAGGTTTACAAAATGTTACATTCGAATTTGGTGCAAGAGTTATTGTAAGTGATGCCACATGGCATATCCAACCAGGGGAAAGAATTGGTTTAATTGGATATAACGGTACCGGAAAGTCTACTTTATTAAAGGTATTGGTTGGACAATATACACCAAGCAAAGGAACGGTTGAAAAAGGCCGTGATACCACAATTGGCTATTTACACCAGGATTTATTGAGTTTTGATACTAGCGAAACCATTACAGAAGTTGCCCTTGGTGCTTTTGAAAGAGTGCGTGAATTAGAAAAAGAAATTGAGCAATTAGGAATTGAATTAGAAGCGAACCCCGAGGACAACGATATCCTAATTAAATACACCGATGCTTTACATGAAATAGACGTGTTAGATGGATATAATGTTCAACATAAAGCAGAGGAAGTTTTACATGGTTTAGGTTTTACCACTGCCGACCTAGCGCGACCTTATAAAGAATTTAGTGGGGGTTGGAGAATGCGTGTTTTATTGGCTAAAATGATTTTACAAGCGCCTGATGTATTATTACTCGATGAACCTACCAACCACTTGGATTTGCCAAGTATTGAATGGTTGGAAAAATATCTTTTACATTATAAAGGAAGTGTGGTGATTGTGAGCCACGATAAATTCTTTTTAAATAAAATGGTAAATAAGATTGTTGAAGTATATCAACAACAACTTAATTTTTATACAGGCGATTACGAATATTATGAAGTTGAAAAAGTACAAAGAGTTGAAATTCAACAACGCGCTTTTGAAAATCAGCAGGATTATATTCGTCAACAAGAAAAATTCATTGAACGATTTAAAGCAAAGGCTTCTAAAGCTGCTGCTGCTCAAAGTATTCAAAAAAGATTGGACAAATTAGATGTTATTGAGGATGTTCAAATTGAAAGACCCAATATCAGAATTAACTTTGCCGTTGATAAGACACCTGGCAAAGTATTGGTTGATTTAAAAGGAGTTAGCAAGTCATATCCTAAACAAGTGATTTTAGAAAATGCATTTGCTGAAATTGAGCGTGGAGATAAAATTGCTTTAATTGGAGCCAATGGGAAAGGAAAATCCACTTTATTGAGGATAGTTGCTGGAATGGAAGACTATGAAGGTGAAAGAGTTTGGGGGCATAATGTTGATGAAAGTTTTTATGCACAGCACCAATTAGAATCGCTTAATTTAAATAATACTATTTTACAAGAAGTACAAGAGTGCGGTACTAAAAAAACTGATTTAGAATTACGCGCTTTATTAGGTTGTTTCTTATTTGGAGGTGATGAAGTTGATAAAAGAATTAAGGTATTAAGTGGAGGTGAAAAAGCAAGAGTGGCATTAACTAAAACAATTATTAGTAAAGCCAATTTCCTTATGCTGGATGAGCCTACCAATCACTTGGATATGGTTACTGTTGAACTTTTGGCCGACGCCTTAACTAAATATGATGGAAGTATTATTTTAGTAAGCCACGACCGTTATTTTATATCTAAAACGGCAAATAAAATTTGGGAAATTGAGGACGAGAAAATTATTGAATTCAAAGGAACTTATCATGAATGGATAGAATGGAAGGAAAGAATGGCTAAGCAAAAAGCAGCTAACCCAGAATCACCAAAACAAGCTCCAGCTGAAAAAAAGCAACAAAAAACTGAACCAGTAAATGTTCCTGAAGTTAAAGCAAGTCCGATAGGTCCAATTGATAAAGAATTACAAAAGCAAATTCAAAAACTTCAAAAAGCCTTATCGCAACTTGAACATAATATTGAAACATTAAATAAAGAGAAAGTTGAGATTGAATTACAAATGGCTGACCCTGCAATTTATTCAGATGTAGCAAAGTTTCAAACAATCGAAAAAAGCTATCACGATAAAAACGCATTAATTCGTTCTATGAATAAAGAGTATGAGATTGCTTTTAATGATTTATTAGAACTAGAAAGTAAATAAACTACAAAATTTTATAAAAAAGGAGGTCATCTGCAAAGATGAACCCCTTTAGTTAAAGTAGTAAAATCAAATAGACAAATAAGTATTTGAAATAATCTTTTTTAGATTTTCAAAAAAAAAATTATTTCAAATACTTATCCAACCAACGACCTTGCTCATACAAAAGGTGTAATAAATTTTCTTTCCCTTTATACCCGTGTGCTTCATATGGTAAGTAAACAAAACGTACAGTACCTCCATGACCTTTGATAGCAGCATATAAACGCTCACTATTAATTGGGAATGTACCTGTGTTGTCGTCAGCTTCACCATGTGTCATTAATAAAGGAGCTTTAATTTTATCTGCAAACGCAAATGGGCTCATGTCTAAATATAATTGTGGTGCTTGCCAAAATGTGCGCTCTTCATTTTGAAATCCAAAAGGGGTAAGTGTTCTATTGTACGCTCCACTACGTGCGATTCCCGTTTTAAATAAATTAGTATGTGCTAATAAATTTGCGGTCATAAAGGCACCGTAACTATGTCCTCCAACTGCCATTCTATTTCTATCTCCCACTCCCATTTCAGCCAATTTATCTATTGCAGCGGCAGCATTTAAATTCAACTGATTGATAAAATCATCATTCGGTTTTTTATCTGGCGAAGTCGCTACTATAGGCATTTCAGCATTATCTAAAATTGCATACCCTTGTGTTACATAAAATACAGGAGATCCCCATGAAAGCATAGTGAATTTATGTTGGTTACCTCTTACTTGACTTGCATCGGCTGCACTTGTAAATTCTCTTGGATAAGCCCAAATTAAAGTTGGCAAAGGACCATCTTTTGTTTTATCGTATCCCTTTGGTAAATATAAATCACCTGTTAAATCAATGCCATCTTTACGTTTGTATTTAATTTTTTCCTTTGTAACTCCAGCCATTGCAGCGTAGGGATTTGAAAAGTTGGTAAGTTGTGTTGTGTGTGATAAAGTGTTTCCAATTCGAATAAAATAATTTGGCACTTCGGTTTCAGTTTCACGTCTTGTGACTACTTTTAAATCATTGATATCTAATACGTCAGCTACATATTCAAAACAATTTTCAGCGCTACGCCAAATAATGTCTTTTTGTTTAGTTTGCAAATTGAATTTTGCTAAATAAGGTAAATCGCCTTTATCAGATGCCCCAGTTGTATTATTGAATAATATAGATTGACCATCTTTTAATAAAGCAATCACTTCCTCTCCAAACTTGTTTTTTTCAGTTACTGCATTGCCTGGATTATTGTAAGCATCCGTAGTATTACCATCATATAATTTAGTAATAGTTCCTTTTAGAGCGTTGTAAATACTTACTTTGTATTGCTGTTTTGATCTTTGTTGCTCAGCAACTAAGGCTAATTCATCATTACCCCATGTGGTTCTACTATATCTAGTTTCGGTCTTAAATAATTCTTTCGCTTCTCCTTTAAATGGCGCAGCTAATGCAAAAACAACATCATGAAAAGGTACTTTCTTTTTAATCAACCCACTGTCTAACGGCATTGCATAAGTAATGGTTGCGGCGGCATCATTTCTCCAATCAAATGCACGTGGTATATTTTGCACATTATCATACCCTGAAGGAGTGTTTTCTGCCGAAGGCAAATTTGCTAAATTATGTACTAAATTTCCTTTGTTATCATTAATTGAAACGGAAGCTGCAAAACCATAAGCAGGTACTAAATAAGAAAAAGGTTTATTTAAAGTCTTTGTTAAAAAGTACTGTTTATCAGGAGACAATGCGATGCTAGATAAAATACTTGGTTTGCCAATTTTTGTTTCAACCCCATTGTTGTTTTTAACCAACTGAACAGTTGTGAAATATTCAAACAAATATTCATCAAATGGAGATTTTATTAAATCTTGATAAGTAACACTAGGGGCTATTTTACCTAAATTCTCTTGAATTGTTGGACCTTTAGGTGTGATGGGTTTTTTAGCCACTTTAGCCGGATCGTTTACATTTGTTTTATACAAAACATTTGAATTATCTAACCAAACTAAAGTATTACCTAAAACAATATTTGCAGCCGAAGTATTAATTTTTTTACATGTTAAAGAAGAAATATCTATAACATAAACATCTACTCTATTTGCTAAAATATTAAAAAAGGCAATTTTATTTTCAGCAGGATTCCAAGTAGGATTTAATGCGGACAAATTACTTGGCAATCCTTTAATTATAAGCTCTTTATTGGATCCAACTTGTTTTAGTTGTATATGATTGATATAAGTTTGTCTTGTTAATGAAGCATTTAAAGGGTTAATTCTTAAACCTGCTATTTTTAGTTCAGGCTGACCCAATTCTTCGACAGTTGGATAAGAGTTACGCTCCAAAATCAACATATAATTTGCCTTAGAATTTACACTAACCCCCGGTGTAGGAGCAGCTAATAATAAATCAGCAATTACCTTAGGAGGAACTTGATATCCCAGATTATCTTGAGCAATTACATTGAATTGAAAGCAGTATAAAAACAATACTGCTAAAAGAGATTTAGCTATTTTATGCATATTAAAAATTTGAATGAATTTAAAGATAAATGCGGTGAAATAAATCAAATTTGGATGAAGGGTGCCAAAAAACTAACGATTGATTGGATTTTATGAGAAAAATACCCACATCTATATCGATATCGTTGATTATTGGTTTCAATTGTTTAAATTTGGGGCTCCATCTTGACGTGAGTAAGTTGGTTTTCCATTGTAAATCAATACATTAAAGTATAATTGATTAAAGTATGTCAAACAAAAAAGTAAACAAAATCGCCGTTTTAACATCGGGAGGAGATGCTCCTGGCATGAATGCAGCTGTGAGAGCAGTGGTTAGAACTGGAATTTATCATGGATTAGATGTATTTGGTGTTACAAGAGGATATAATGGAATGATTGAAGATGATATATTCGAAATGGATTCAAAATCCGTAGCCAATATTATTCAACGTGGTGGAACAATATTAAAAACTGCAAGAAGCAAAGATTTCTTCACTCCCGAGGGACGTCAAATTGCGTATAACAATCTTAAAAAAAGAGGAATTGACGGGATCGTTGTCATAGGTGGTGATGGTAGTTTTAAAGGGGCGCAAAAATTTAGTAATGAATTTGATATTCCATGTATAGGTTTACCTGGAACGATTGATAAGGACATAGCAGGAAGTGACTTTACGATTGGATTTGATACAGCAGTTAATACCGCTGTTGAGGCAATTGATAAAATTAGAGATACCGCTGATGCACATGATCGTTTATTTGTTGTTGAGGTAATGGGACGCGATGCAGGATATATTGCTTTGCATAGTGGCATTGCTACTGGTGCAGAAAATATTTTAATTCCAGAATCCAAAACGGATATGGAGGCATTAGTAAGCTCTTTAACCGAAAAAGAGAAAAGAAAAAAATTAGTGAATTTAATTGTTGTTGCCGAAGGTGATGAATTTGGTGGTGGTAATCAAGTGGGCGATTTCTTAAAACAAAGATTGCCAAATGCAGATATTCGTGTTTGTATTTTAGGTCATATTCAAAGAGGTGGTGCACCTAGCTGTTTGGATCGTTTAATTGCAAGCCGAATGGGCTACCATGCTGTAGAATGCTTATTGAATGGTACGCATAATGTAATGGTAGGAATTGAAGATAATAAAATGAAATATACTCCTTTAGATAATGCAGTAAAAGCGAAACAAAAAATTTCAGATGAATGGTTAAAGATTGTAAAAATCTTAGCTAGCTAATTTTAGCAAAAAAAATAATTAAAAATAACCCCAATAATAAAATGAGCGAACAAAATTTAAAGCAAATACATCACAAGACAAAAATTGTTGCTACAGTTGGTCCAGCATGTGAAACTTATGATCAATTAAAAGCATTAGTCATTGCAGGCGTAAATGTATTTCGTTTAAACTTTTCTCATGGCAGTCATGAGGATAAGAAAAAAATTATTGACAATATTCGTGGAATCAATAAAGAGCTTGGATTATCAATTGCTATTTTAGGAGATCTTCAAGGACCAAAATTACGCGTTGGCGAAATTGAAAATAATAGATTAGAAGTAAAAGTGGGCGATGTACTTACATTGACAAATGAAAAGTGCATTGGTACTATGGAAAAAATATATGTATCCTACCCTAACCTAGCAGGTGATGTTGTTGTAGGCAATACAATTATGATTGATGATGGTAAAATTGAAGTGAAAGTCAAAAGTGTTGAGGCAAACAATGATGTGAAAGTAGTTGTTAGCTTAGGTGGTATTATTTCTTCTAAAAAAGGATTAAACTTACCTGATACTAAAATTTCATTACCTGCTTTGACTGAAAAAGATTTAATTGATGCCGACTTTATCATTAAAGAAGAATTAGACTGGGTTGCATTAAGTTTTGTAAAAAGAGTTGCTGATATTGAAATGTTAAGAGAAATCTTAAACAAACATAAAAGCAAATCTAAAATCATTGCAAAAATTGAAATGCCAGAAGCCATTGTAAACCTACGTGATATTATTGTTGCGAGTGATGGTATAATGGTAGCAAGAGGTGATTTAGGTGTTGAATTACCTGTAGAAAAAATTCCTTTGATTCAAAAAGAGATTATTAAAAAATGTTTACATAGAGCTAAACCAGTAATTGTAGCTACGCAAATGATGGAGTCTATGATTGATCGAGTTAAGCCAAACCGTTCTGAAATCACCGACGTTGCGAATGCAGTAATTGAAGGTGCTGATGCCGTAATGTTAAGTGGCGAAACAGCAACTGGTCAATTCCCAGTATTGGTTATTGAAACTATGCGTAAAATTATATCTGAAGTGGAGCAATATGGATATAACTATAACCGCTCTGAGGATTTAAAACCTCAACCACATTCTCCTTCATTTATTAGTGATGCTTTATGTTATAATGCATGTAAATTAGCCGAAGATGCAGATGCACAAGGATTGGTTGGTATGACACAAAGTGGATATACCGCATTTATGTTAAGTAGTTTCCGTCCAAAAGCACCTCTATTTATTTTTACAAAAGAAAAGAGCTTGGTGAATCAATTAAGTTTAAGCTGGGGAGTGAAAGCTTTTTATTATGATAAAGAAGAAAGTTTGGATAAAATTATCACGGATCAAATTCAAATTTTAAAAGAAAATAATTTTCTTAAGAAAGATGACATTGTGGTAAATACAGGAAGTACACCGGTTAAATTGCACTTACCTACCAACATGATTAAAATCAACAAAGTCGATTAAACTCTAAAACGCTCCAATTATCTGGAGCGTTTTTTTGTATATTTATAATGTAATAATTACACGATTGCCATGCTAGAATCATTTGAAAAAGTACCCGTAAAAATTTACAAGAATCCAACAGAGGGTTCTAATGCACTTGCTGCTCAAATTGCAAAGTTAATAAAAGAAAAACAAGCTCAAAACCTACCATGCGTTTTAGGTATGGCAACAGGTGCTACTCCTATTTTATTGTATAAGGAATTAGTTCGCTTGCATAAAGAGGAAGGTTTAAGTTTTAAAAACGTAATCACAATTAATTTAGACGAGTACTATCCTATTCCAAGGAATGCTTATCAAAGTTATTGGAGTTTCATGCATCGTCATTTATTTGACCATGTTGATATTGATCCAAAAAATATAAATCTTCCAAATTCTGAATGGAATAAAGAGGAATTAAAAGAAAGCTGTTTAGCTTATGAACAAACCATTGAAAAAATTGGTGGTATTGATTTGCAAATTTTAGGTATTGGCAAAAATGGACATATTGGATTTAATGAACCAGGTTCAAGCTTCCATTCCAAAACAAGAGTAATTCATTTGGACAATCAAACTAGAATTGCCAATTTATACGAATGGCATGATATGAATAAAGTGCCAAGAACAGCAATCACAGTGGGCATTAGTAGTATCATGAAGGCAAAAAAAATTGTTTTATTAGCATGGGGTAATAAAGCAGACATTGTAGCAAAGGCCGTTGAAGGTGATGTTACAGAACAAATTCCAGCAAGCGTTTTACAAAATCACGATGATTGCACCTTTATTATTGATGAATATGCTGCTGCTGAATTAACGCGTAATAAAGCACCATGGTTAACTGGCGCCAATGATTGGACTCCACAAATGATTAAAAAAGCAGTCATTGAATTGGCATTAAAATTGGACAAAACAGTTCTAAGTTTAACTGCTGATGATTATAAAGAAAATAGTTTGTCTGATTTATTAGTACTAAAAGAATCCGTTTACGATATTAATTTACAAGTGTTTTATATGTTGCGTGATTCGATAACTGGATGGCCTGGGGGAAAGCCAAATGCTGTCATTCCTGCGCATCCTGAACGAAGTACTCCACATCCAAAAAGAGTAATGATATTCTCCCCTCACCCGGATGATGATATTATTAGTATGGGTGGAACTTTTATGCGTTTGCATGATCAAGGGCATGAAGTACATGTTGGTTACCAAACAAGTGGAAATATTGCAGTAACTGATGAATTTGTAACACGCTTTTTAGATTTTGCAGTTGGATTTGAAGATATGTTTGGTATTGATAATAAAAAGAGCAATGAAATATTAACTGAAGCCCGATCATTTTTAGGTGGAAAAAAAGCCGGTGATTTAGATACTTCAGAAATTAGAGCTATTAAAGGATTGATACGAAGATGTGAAGCAAAAGCAACTTGCAGATATGTTGGCATTGCCGAAGACAATTATCATTTTTTGAATTTGCCTTTTTATGAAACTGGAGCCATTGATAAAAAACCAATGGGTGAAGAAGATGTTACTATCACTATGGAATTACTTAGAAAAATAAAACCACATCAAATTTATTGTGCTGGTGATTTAGCTGATCCGCATGGTACCCACAAAGTTTGTTTAGAAGTTATATTTGAAAGTATGCGTCGTTTAAAAGCTGCAGGAGATGAATGGGTTAAAGATTGTTGGGTGTGGTTGTATAAGGGAGCATGGCAGGAATGGGATATTTCAGAAATAGAAATGGCCGTACCTATGAGTCCTGACCAAGTAATGAAAAAGCGCTTTGGCATATTCATTCATCAGTCTCAAAAAGACAGCGTTCCCTTCCAGGGTTCTGATGCTAGGGAGTTTTGGCAAAGAGCAGAAATTAGAAATGCCAATACAGCCGATTTATATGCCCGCCTAGGATTGACTAAATATGCAGCAATTGAGGCCTTTGTTAGGTGGCATTACTAGTATAAAGCGATTAATTTGACAATAAATAACTAAAAATCCTTTGGAAGAATAGGAATTTGAGGTATATTTGCACCCCTTTCTAGCCTAGCTAGGAAACGGAATGGCTGCGTAGCTCAACTGAATAGAGTACCTCACTACGGATGAGGGGGTTTTAGGTTTGAATCCTAACGCGGTCACAAAGCCCACACGAAAGTGTGGGCTTTTTTGTTTTGAGACTGTGTCGAAAGCTTGCTTGATTGAGCACGAATAAGAATCAATAAAATGAGCGAAGCGAATAAAAGCTTGATATACCGATGTTGGGATAGTAGTTCCACCAGGAGTACCTACTACTATAGATGGTTTTCCATTTTTTGTAAACTATTATTGGACACATACTAAATTTCGAAAAATTTACAAATTAAAGTTTAAACAATGATTCAAATTTAGATTTATGCTTAAACAAAATTGGACATTTATGTTTAGATTATGTTAATGAAATATTGTAGGAAAGTTTGCCAATCGAATCTATATTCTTACGTATTTTTATATCCTATGATCCTGCGAAAACTCCTATTTTCTTTATTTTTATTGCTAATAATTGGCACAACCAATGCTCAAATGAGTGTTCAATTTAATGGAGTTGTTATTAATGGATTTACCCATGAACCAATTCCATACGCTTCTCTAAAGTGGAAAATAGCAAAAACCGGAGTTATATGTGACAGTATCGGCAATTTTAGCATTAATAAATCACCATTTCCTAAGGACTCCATTATTGTTAGGTATGTTGGGTTCGATGCTTCAAGATTTTCAATTAATGATATTCAAAAATTAAATTTCAAACTCACACTTGAAAATTTAAGCATGAACGAAGGTGTTACTGTAAAATCCAAATTTAATAAAGGCGATAGATGGTGGAAACTTGTAGTCAAAAATAAAGCGAAAAATAATCCTTATAATTATTCAAAATATAACTGTGAAATATACAATAAGCTAGAACTAGACTTAAATAATGTAAATAGAAATAGCTTTAGCAACATTCCATTTTTAAAACCTTTTTCATTTATACTTGATAATATAGATAGTGTATCTGATGAAAAACCTTTTCTTCCTTTCCTGATGTCTGAAACCCTATCTGATTATTACTATTCTAGAAATCCTGACAAAACAAAAGAAATCATTAAAGCATCTCAGTCACATGGTATTAAGAGCGAACCAATGATGCAATTGATTGGTGGTATCAATCAAAATATAAACATCTACGATAATTATATAAAACTTTTAGGAAAAGAATTTATTAGCCCTATCAGTGATTTTGGAGACAATTTTTATAAATTTAGAGGCGCTGATACTCAATATATAAAAGGACAAAAAGTATTACACCTTTTATTTATTCCTAAAAATGAAGGAGAAAATACATTCATTGGAGACGCGTGGTTAGATGCAGACACCTGGGCAATTCATAAAATAACTTTGAATATTTCAAAATCAGCAGACGTAAACTTTGTCAATAGATTAAACCTTTATCAGGAATTTGAAAAAATGGCTAATGGTAAACAAATATTTACTAGAGATAGATTAACAGCTGATTTTTCACCATTCCCTAAAGATAAGCTCACTTTGATTGTCAGAAAGAGCAACTCCTACCAAAAATTTAATTTTGATGAAGCTAAAGTGAACGAGCAAATTGGAGGAAATAAAAAACCAAATGAAATTGTTTATCAAACCGAAGCAACACAACAGAATAAACAGTTTTGGGAAAGTAACAGACACGAAAACTTAAATAAAAACGAAAAAAATATTCTAAATATGATTGACACATTAAAGTCAATCCCTTTATTTAAAGAATATACAAGGAACATTGAATTCTTAATTGATGGCCATCGTAAATTTGGCCCTATTGAAATAGGCCCATGGTATAAATGGATAAGCGGAAATCAACTTGAAAAAACAAGGCTTCGCTTTGATTTAGGAACCACTGAACAGTTTAGTAAAAATTGGAGATTATATGGATATTTAGCTTATGGTATAAAGGATGAAAAATTTAAAGAGAACTTAGGGATTGTATATAAATTCAAAAATATTAAAGGACTGAGCTCAGAAATTTCTTATTTAAATGACCTTGACTATGGAAGGGTAAAATTTAGCGAAGAAGATATTACAACCGACAACATTTTTTCACAAACTTTTAGAAGACCCGGTATCCCTCAAAAATTTTTAGGTATCGAAGAATACAAATTAAGTATAAATAAAGATTGGGAATCGGGTTTTAGCAACAACATCATTTTAAACCGAACTGAATACGAGCCCTATACCCCACTACCAAATAAAGATCAATTCACAAATGGTAGAATTGTAAATGCAAATATTTTATACCGTTTCAGGTATGCACCAGGTGAACGAAAAATTGAAACTAACCGTAGAAAAATTAGATTCAAAGGAAATAAACCAATATATGAATTAAATATTAGTCAAGCAGTAAATGGCTTAGTTGGAAGCAATTATAATTATACTAAAATCAATGCCTCTATCAATCAAAAATGGAGAGTACCAAATTTTGGAACAATCAGCTATAACGTATATGGTGGCAAAATTTTTGGTGATAGCTTACCTTTTATGTTACTCGAACTACATCCTGGAAATGAAGTTTATGTTTATAACAAAAATGGGTTTAATTTAATGAATCGTTTTGAATACTATAGTGATACCTATGGAGGATTTCAATTTGAACACAATTTTGAGAAGAAATTAATTAATTTAATTCCACTTTTAAGAAAAACAAAAATCAGACAGTTTTGGAATATAAAAGGAGTTTGGGGTAACATGAATAGTGCGAATAAAGTTTTCAATAAAACCGAACTAGGTCCTTATCAACTTAGATCTTTAAGAGATCATACTTATTTGGAATACGGTACAGGATTTGATAATATATTTAAGTTCTTTAGAATTGATTTTGTTTGGAGACAAGCTCCACCATACCCTGTTAATTTTTCTCCTTCAAGAATGCAGCCTGTACAAAATTTTGGAGTGTTTGGCAGTTTTAGAATACAATTTTAAAATGATTATATCTTTTAACAGATAAATTATACCAAATTACATTCTTGTGCAATTTTATACAACTCAATATTTGTTGACACATTTAATTTCCTAAAAATCACTTTCTTAATTGTAGAAACGGTATTGGGTTTAATTTCTAATGTATCACTAATCTCTTTAGTTCGCATCCCTTTTACTACAAAATCAAAGATTTGTCTTTCTCTATTGGCTAATGACGCTATTAATTCTAAATTACTTAGTTGCTCTATTTTTTTCATGAATTACTTTTTATTTCTTATCCATTATAAATACATAGCTATATCGGTTCACTTGTTGTTCTAGGATGCTTTTTTTAACATCTTCGCAAGCCTTTAAAAGCTCTCGTTCACCTACATGCTTGATGACTACATTGTTGTTGGCTAGCTTTGATATGGTT
>CANCEU010000005.1 GCA_947375185.1 Chitinophagaceae bacterium | reverse complement strand
GGTTGAGCACCTTTGTTTAACCACTCTAACGCTTTTTGACGATCTAATTCGATTGTCGCAGGAACTGTTAAAGGATTGTAAGTACCAATTTTTTGGATGAATTTACCATCTCTTGGTGCGCGTCCGTCGGCCACTACTATAAAGTAGAAAGGTCTTTTTTTACTACCATGACGCTGTAGTCTGATCTTTACTGCCATTTTAAATAGAAATTTATAGGCGTTAACAAATAAGGTTGAGGTGCAAATATAATAGAAAGTGCCGAATTCACCCAACATAATCGGACTAAAATACCAGCTTTTATAAAAAATTTGCTAAAAAACTACTGAAAATCAATAAGATACACTGCATTATTTCAAAGTTATCTTTTCAAACCCGGCATTTTACTGGCCATTGCAGCACCCATTGGACCATTCATCATTTTCATCATTTGCTTCATTTGGTCAAATTGCTTTATAAATGCATTGATTTCTCCAATATTTTTTCCAGAACCATTGGCAATCCTTTGCTTACGACTTGGCGTTAATAAATCTGGATTTCTTCTTTCAATTATTGTCATGGATTGGATAATAGCTTCTACACCTTTAAATGCATCATCCTTAATATCTACATCTTTTAAACTCTTGCCCATTCCAGGAATCATACCCATCAAATCCTTCAAATTTCCCATCTTTTTTATTTGCTGAATTTGGGTTAAAAAATCTTCAAAATCAAATTGATTCTTTCTAATTTTCTTTTCTAATTTTTTGGCAGCTTCTTCATCATATTGAGCCTGTGCTTTTTCAACCAAAGAGGTAATATCACCCATTCCCAAAATTCTTTGAGCCATACGCTCTGGATAAAATACATCCAAAGTATCCATCTTTTCTCCACTGCTCATAAACTTAATTGGCTTATTCACTGTGTACTTGATACTTAATGCAGCACCGCCTCTTGTGTCACCGTCAAGCTTAGTTAAAACAACTCCCGTAAAATCCAATCGGTCGTTGAAAGCCTTTGCAGTATTGACTGCATCCTGCCCTGTCATTGAATCCACAACAAATAAAATTTCTTGTGGATTGATTGCTGATTTAATATTTGCAACCTCTGTCATCATAACTTCATCAACTGCTAAACGACCTGCAGTATCAATTATAATTACATTTTTATTATTTTGTTTTGCATATGCAATTGCATTTTGAGCAATGGAAACCGCATCTTTATTTTCTCTTTCAACAAAAACATCTACTCCAATTTGTTCTGCTAACACAGTTAATTGATCCATGGCCGCAGGACGATAAATATCCGCAGCAACTAATAAAGTAGATTTTTTTTGCGCCTTTAGATAATTAGCCAATTTACCCGAAAAAGTAGTTTTACCTGAGCCTTGCAAACCAGCTACTAAAATGATAGTTGGATTTCCATTTAAATTAATTGGAGTAGCCTCGGCACCCATTAACGCAGTCAACTCGTCCTGTACAATTTTAACCATTAATTGACCGGGGCTAATTGCATTAATTACTTTTTCGCCAATCGCCTTTTCCTTAATACTATCCGTAAATTCCTTTGCTATTTTAAAATTCACATCGGCGTCAAGCAAGGCTTTTCTGATATCTTTTAAAGTATTGGCAACATTCAAATCATTAATACGCGCCTGACCTCTCAGGTGCTTAAATGCAGACTCTAATTTTTCACTAAGGCTATTAAACATATTTCAACATTAAGGATTGCAAAGATAAGTCAGGGTTATGATAAAATATTTTCAAGTTCATAACTTAATTAATATATTGAATATCAAATAGTTATGTTAAAATAGAATAGGTTCTAAGTACATATTGGGAGTTTATTAACGAATAAACATTGAAAAATACTTGGAAGCTAGTCTTTAATTATTATTATTGCACCTAACGAACTAATTAAAAAGAGGTTATAGCGTTATTTATGAGTAAGAAACAATTATTTACATTAGAGTTTCCAGTGAGATGTTCACCAGGTATATTATTTGAATTCCTTTCAACTGCTTCCGGCTTGCAAGAGTGGTTTGCGGATAAAGTAGATGAATGGGAAAATGTGTTCAGCTTTTCTTGGAATGGAGGGGTGCCTGATAAAGCAGAAATTTTGGACCAAGAAGAAGATAAGTTTATTCGTTTTAGATGGCTGCATAGTGAAAAGAATGAGTATTTTGAATTCAAGGTTGAAAAAACAGAGATTTCAAATCAAACTGTTTTGATAATTAAAGACTTTGCTGAGAAAAACGAAATCAAGGATCAAAGTCAGCTTTGGGGATACCAAGTAAAAGACCTTTTTCATAGAATAGGAAGCTAGTTGTAACAACTTGTTCAAAAAATTAGACATACTAATATTAAAGGCATTCATTGGGCCTTTCTTGGCAGCACTTACTATCTCTACATTTGTGCTGACGATGCAATTTTTTTGGCTTTACATTGACGATTTAGTTGGAAAGGGATTGGATTTATTTACTATTTTAGAACTTATCGGTCTAGTTTCAGTAAGCACATTTACAACCGCTTTGCCATTAGCCTTACTTTTTTCTTCCATCATGACATTTGGGAATTTGGGAGAAAGTTTTGAATTAATTGCTATTAAAGCTGCGGGAATACCGCTCGTAAGATTCATGCGTCCCTTATTTATTTTCGCTATTTTTTTAGCGGGAGTTGCATTTTTGTTTGCGAATAATATTATTCCTGTAACCCAAATGAAATTAACATCTTTAAAATATGAGATTATCGTTTCAAAGCCTGCATTGGATATCAAAGAAGGCGTTTTTTATGACAAGATTGATGGTTATGTTATAAAATTAGGTAAGAAAGAATCTAATGATAGTGTAATTCGAAATATAATAATTTTTGAGAAAAAATTTAATCTGCAAGACAATATGATTATTGCAGAATCAGGTGTAATGAGGGTTTCAAAGGATAAAAAATTTTTAGAATTCATAATGTACAATGGATGGAGGTATCAAGAAAGAGGTTTCAAAAACACCACCAACACTGAATTCACAAGACTTCACTTTAAAGAATACAAGAAAGTATTCAACCTGAGTAGCTTTCAAATGAACAAGGGCAATGATAATATCTATGACCCTAAAATGCTAAGCATTCGACAATTAAGTTACGCAATTGATTCTTTAAATAATAAGGACAGTGTTTATTTGAAAAAAATGAATACGGAGGTGATGCCATACATGAAGTTCATGAAATACAAAGACAGCGCTGCTTTATTTGCTACTTTAAAAAAGAGCACACCTATTCAAAATTTTAATGAAATTGTTTCTGATTCTATCTCTAGTAATATTATTGAATCAGTTGGATACCAGTTTACTTCTATCCTAAATAACATTCAAAGTATCAAAGAGACTTATAAATCAAACGAAGCTGCAGGAGCATCCCATGCAATTGAATGGCACCGAAAGTTTACCTTGTCTTTTGCATGTATCGTGCTGTTTTTAATTGGAGCGCCATTAGGTTCTATTATTCGAAAAGGAGGTCTGGGCACTCCACTAGTACTCGCCATAGTATTTTTTGTGATCTTTTTCTTGTTAAATAATTTTGGAGAAAAATTTGCAAAATCAGGTGAATGGACTGTTTATAAAGGCATGTGGTTGTCCTCGGGCATTTTAATACCCGTAGGACTGTTTTTAACCTATAAGGCAATGCGAGATTCACAGTTATTTAATCAAGAATTTTACTATAGACTTTTACAGCCAATTAAAGTAACTTTACAGAAGTACTTTAAAAAATAACCTTATGGAAAGTTCAAATCAAAGTCGTCGCCAATTTTTATCTAAAACTGGCAAAGCAGGTATTGCATTAGCTACCCTTCCATTATTTACAAAATTAACGCCAGCATCTTTCATTGCAGTGAATGAATTCCAACAACAGCCATTGCCCTATGCATACAATGCACTAGAGCCCTATATCGATGCTATGACAATGGAAATTCACTATACTAAACATGCTGCTACTTATGCTAAAAATTTAGCTGATGCATGTGTTGCAGAGAAAGTGGACACTTCTAATACCTCTTTAGTTACTATTTTGAAAAATATTTCAAAATACAGCCCTAAAATGCGCAACAATGCTGGTGGACATTATAACCATGAATTCTTTTGGCAATTAATGAAACCAGCTCCATCTACAGCTCCATCTGGGTTGCTAGCCGATGTCATCAATAAAACATTCGGATCTTTTGCTAATTTTCAAACAGCATTTAGCGAAGCAGCAAAAACAAGATTTGGAAGTGGCTGGGCTTGGTTATTAGTGAAAAAAGATGGTAGTATTGCGGTAAGCTCAACTGCAAATCAAGATAACCCATTGATGGATATAACTGAAGTTCAAGGCACACCATTATTAGGATTGGATGTATGGGAACATGCTTACTACTTAAAATATCAAAATAAACGCCCCGATTATATTAACAATTGGTGGAATTTAGTGAATTGGGAATTTGTTCAAAAAAGATATGCTGAAGCTATTTCAAACAAATAGTATCTAGCAATTCAACTGTTCAATTTTCAATTTCACGCTGTGCATAATTCAAAACAAAATTTAAGGATTCAATATACATTAACAGGTTTGACCATTATTGTATTTGCCCTAAAAGTTGCTACTTTTTTCATCACCCACTCTTTATCTGTATTATCGGATACATTAGAAAGTGTGGTAAATATTATTGCTACCCTAGTTGGATCTTATAGCTTATATATTGCAGCAAAACCAAAGGATAAGGACCACCCTTATGGACATGGAAAAGCCGAATTTATTTCTTCTGCATTTCAAGGGACATTAATTATTGTAGTTGGATGTTTAATTATTTATGAATCCATCGATAGTTTTATACATCCAGGTACCTTGCATAATTTAGGAAATGGATTTTGGCTTTTAATATTAATTGCACTTATTAATATTGGTACCGCTCTTTTTGTAATGCGCATGGGAAAAAAGAACAACTCGATGGCATTGGTTACGAGTGGCAAATTGTTTTTGATAGATTTTTTTACTACAATTTCGGTAGCAATTGGATTGTTGATATTAATGGTTACAAATATTCAAAAAGTAGATTCAATTATAGCTGTGCTACTTGGAGCTTGGGTAGTTTATGATGGCTATAAAATTTTACGTGCATCCCTTGCAGGCATTATGGACGAGGCAGATATGGCTTTATTAGAAAATGTGATAGCCGAGATTAATGAGCATAGAAACGATAGCTGGATTGATTTACACAATTTGCGTGTAATTAAATACGGACCCTTACTACATATTGACTGTCATTTAACTTTACCCTGGTATTTAAATGTACATGAAGCTCATTTGGTAATGGATCAATTTACTGATATGATAAAAAGTAAGTTTGGAGATAGTGTGGAGTTTTTCATTCACATTGATGGATGTATGCCATTTAGCTGTGCAATTTGTAACTTAGCAAATTGTGAAAAAAGACAACATTCATTTAAGCAAAAGTTAGACTGGAATATGGAAAATGTATTGTCTAATAACAAGCATCAATTATAAAAAATTTAAAGAAAAAATATATATCATGAATAGCTGGAAACAATTTCAAGACGAAAATAAAGATCGATTTTTAAATGAGTTATTGGACTTATTACGCATACCAAGCGTAAGTGCTAAAAGTGAAAACAAAGAGGATATGTTGAACTGTGCAAAGGCAGTTGAAAAATCTTTGCAAGATGCTGGTGCTAAGACGACTAAAATATACGAAACCGAAGGTCACCCAATTGTATATGGGGAATTAATAGTTAACCCAAGCTTTCCTACTGTATTGGTTTATGGTCATTACGATGTACAACCTGCTGAACCATTGGAACTATGGAAAAGCGGACCATTTGACCCAACTATTATTGACGGAAAAATATTCGCGCGAGGTTCCTGCGATGATAAAGGACAATTTTATATGCATGTGAAGGCATTAGAAATAATGACTAAAACAAATACACTTTGTACCAATATTAAATTTATCATCGAGGGAGAGGAAGAAATTGGAAGTCCTAATTTAGCCACTTTTGTAAAAGCACATCACGATTTATTAAAAGCTGATGTGATTTTAATAAGTGATACTGCGATGATTAGTATGGATACGCCATCTATTGATATTGGGGTTAGAGGCTTAAGTTATATTGAAGTGGAAGTGACTGGGCCAAATCGCGATTTACATAGCGGCGTTTACGGTGGTGCAGTTGCAAACCCTATAACTATTTTATCTAAAATGATTGCTTCTTGTCATGACGAAAACAATCATATCACCATACCAGGATTTTACGATGATGTGGTTGAATCAACTAAAGCAGAAAGAGAAAAAATGGCCGAAGCTCCATTTGATTTAAAAGAGTGGTCCGAAGATTTAGGCATTAAAGAGGTGTGGGGAGAAAAAGGATACAGCACCAATGAAAGAACAGGAATAAGACCAACTTTAGAAGTGAATGGAATTTGGGGAGGGTATACAGGAGAGGGCGCTAAAACCGTATTGCCTTCTAAAGCCTTTGCTAAAATCTCTTGTCGTTTAGTGCCTAATCAATCTTCAGAGAAAATTACTGAAATGGTATTAGCACACTTTAAGAAAATTGCACCTCCAAATGTAACAGTTGAAGCATTTGAACACCATGGAGGCGAGCCTTATATGACACCAATTGATTCTCATGAGTACAAAAGTGCTGCAAAAGCAATTGCTACTACTTTTGGTAAAGAGCCAATTCCTGTAAGAGGGGGCGGAAGTATTCCAATTTGTGCTTTGTTTGAAAAAGAATTAGGATTAAAAATTGTGTTCATGGGATTTGGTTTAGATAGCGATAATTTACATAGCCCGAATGAAAAATACGACATTGTTAATTTTTATAAAGGCATTGAAACCATTCCATATTTTCATAAATACTTCGCAGAAAAAAATGCATAATGCATGAAAGAAGCAACTGAAAAAAAAGAAAAAGTAAGACTCGATAAATACCTTTGGTCTATTCGTGTTTTTAAAACAAGGAGTCAAGCGACTGAAGCAATTGACAAGGGACGTGTAAAATTGAAAGGAGAAAATGTCAAGGCATCTAGAGCAGTTGTTGTTGGAGATATTTACGAGGCAAGAACCGAACATAAGAACTGGACCTTAAAAGTTACTCAAATTTTAGAAAGCCGAATGGCCTACCAGGAAGCAATAAAATTTTATGAGGATCTCACTCCTGTTGAAGAACTTGAAAGAGTAAGGCAAGTAGCTGCCACCTTCCAAACCGGCAAGCGTCTAAGTAAAATTGGGCGTCCAACTAAAAAGAACAGAAGAGATTTAGGGGAATTTTTGGATTAACTTTACATTATGACCATTGAAATATTAACCGTTTTACCCGAACTATTAACTAGCCCATTTGAGCATAGCATCATGAAGCGTGCACAAGAAAGAGGGCATCTTACTATTAAGTTACATCAATTAAGAAAATGGGCAATTAATAAACATGGACAGGTAGACGATTATCAGTATGGTGGTGGTGCGGGTATGGTTATCATGTGCGAGCCACTTTCCAATGCAATTGATGAATTACAACAGGAAGGCAAGTTTGATGAAATTATATTTGTTACCCCAGATGGAAAAACATTTGACCAAAAAGAAGCAAATACACTTTCTATCAAAAATAGAATACTTATTATTTGCGGTCACTATAAAGGTATCGATCAACGCATTCGTGACTTATATGTTACCAAAGAAATTTCAATTGGTGATTATGTTTTAAGTGGCGGTGAACTAGCAGCAGCAATTATTGTTGATTCCGTTGGCAGACTAATACCAGGCGTTTTAAATGACGAAACATCGGCGCTAACCGACTCTTTTCAAGATAATTTATTAGCCCCACCAGTGTATTCAAGGCCATCCAATTTTAGAGGCTTAGAAGTGCCCCCTGTATTACTTACCGGAGATCCTAAAAAAGTGGGCATATGGCGACAAGAACAGGCAGTTGCGCGTACAAAAGAACGCAGACCAGACATTCTAAGTAAGGATTAAGCCGTTTATACTTTTTTTTGCCATTTTTCGTAACTAATAACGACACCAATCGTTTCATATAGGATATTTGCAGCTTATGAAGAAAATGCGTTTTATAAGTTTAGGGGTGATTTTATTAAGTTCATTATTAATTAGCAATGCTATTTCGGCACAGGAAATTTCGGAATATCAGCGTCAATACCAGTACAATGTTAAACCTTACTCTTCTGTCATCAAAATTGACGGAGTATTAGATGAGGCCATTTGGGCAAACTCAGAAGTTGCTCAAAATTTTATAAAAAAATACCCAAATGATATTGGTGCTCCAAAGCGCAATACTGAAGTAAGGATGACTTATGACAAAGACAACTTATACTTTGCATTTAAAGTTTATGATAGTGGCACGCATATAATTAGTGGGTTAAAACGAGATGGTGGTCATGATGGAAATGATTGTGTAGGAATTATTTTAGATCCCCTTAATAAAAAAACGAACGGTTTCTTTTTTATAGTGAACGCATTAAATGTTCAGTCCGAAGATCAATTAAATAATAGCTTTGAAGATAAACTATCCATGAGTTGGAATAGTAAATGGTTTTCAGCAACTAAGGATTATGGTAATTTCTGGATTGCAGAAATTATGATTCCGTTAAAATCAATTCGATATGACCCAAAGCAAATTCAATGGGGTATCAATTTTTTGAGAGTAGACGCAAAAAACAATGAGTATAGCACTTGGGCAAAAATCCCAACTAACTTTCATTCTTATGATTTAGGGCACACAGGATTACTGAATTGGACAACTAATGGCGCACCTGTAACATCAAAAAATATTATCTTTCTTCCGTATGTCAATGGAAATTCAAGCGAGGATAAAGAAAACGGAAAATCATTAAGCACATCAACAAGTACTGGATTTGATGCTAAATTGGCATTAAATGCTTCCTTAAATTTAGATTTAACAGTTAACCCCGATTTCTCACAAGTTGAAGTTGATGAACAAGTAACCAATCTTACTCGTTTTAATATTTTCTTGCCGGAAAAAAGAAATTTCTTTTTAGAAAATTCTGATCTTTTTTCAAATTTCGGAATACCTCCTATTCGTCCATTTTATTCAAGAACAATTGGTTTAGACAAAGACGGAAATAAAATTCCAATATTATTTGGTGCAAGACTTTCAGGAAACATTGACCCTTCAACAAGAATTGGAGTGATGGATATGCAAACTGGAAAGCAAGGATCCTATTCACCTGAAAATTTCTCTGCGTTTACTATTCAAAGGAGTGTACTTAAAAGATCAAATATCAAAGCATATTTTTTAAATCGAGAAAACTATATTTCAGAAGCTGATGCAAAAAAGAATCCATTGGACAAATATGGCCGAAATGCAGGTTTAACATTCGAATATGCAAATACGGAAGGAACATTTAGCGCTTGGGCCGACTATCATCAAGCTTTTAAAGAAACAGTTGTTGATCAAGATAAATATGTTCAAGTAGGCTTTATGAGTGAAAAAAAGAATTGGAGCTTTGTTTCCTTAGTTGGCAACGTTGGAAAAAATTATTATACAGACATGGGCTTTGTGCAAATGATCAATAATTATGATGCAGTTAGAGATACAACTATTCGTTTAGGATTTAGCAATACTTTTAATCAAGTTGCATACAAAATTTTACCTGCTACTGGTCCGCTTGGTAAATTACAATTTAGAGTTGAAGACTTTGCTACATTTCATCCTGACAATAGTTTAAATGAATCTGATGCAAAATTTAGTATTCAAACCGATTTTAAAAATGCATCTTTTGCAAATATGTCCGTATCCAATACAAGTTTGAATTTACTTTATCCAATTTCATTTACAAATGGAACTCCATTGCCTGCAGGATATTATCAATTCAATCAATTTGAGACAATGTATACTTCAGATGTACGTAAACCATTTGGCATTATTGGAATGATCACTTTAGGGCAATTCTATAATGGTTCCGTACAAGGTGCTTCAGTTGGTGTTAGCTGGAAATCACAACCACATTTAAAACTTTCATTAAGGGCAGAAATTAATAAAATTGAACTGCCAAAACCATACGGCAACAATGATTTGATTTTACTTTCTCCAAAAGTGGAGTGGAACTTTAATACAAGTTTATTTTGGACCACATTTATGCAATACAATACGCAGCAAAATAATATAAATATCAATAGTCGTCTGCAATACAGATTTAAACCGATGAGCGACTTTTTCTTAGTTTATACGGACAACTATTTTACCGACCCAATATTTAAAAATAAAAACAGAGCAATAATCTTTAAATTTAGCTACTGGTTTAATTTATAATTCAAGCTTTAATTTATGGAAACTACTTTTACGCTCTCTGGGCAATATGTAGATATTTTATCTAAACATATCTACCCAGCTACCCTTACAATTAAAAATGGCTTGATTGAAAGCATTCTTCCATGTGAAGATGCACCCAATCATTTTATTATGCCAGGATTTATTGATAGTCATGTGCATATTGAAAGTAGCATGCTTATTCCTAGCGCTTTTGCCCGACTTGCAGTTGTGCATGGAACCATTGGCACCATTAGTGACCCGCATGAAATCGCTAATGTTTGTGGCGTTGAGGGCGTACATTATATGATTAACAATGGTAAAAAGGTACCCTTTCATTTTTTCTTTGGCGCGCCAAGTTGTGTACCTGCAACAACATTTGAAACTGCAGGTGCAGCAATTAATAGTGAAGCCGTTGCAGCACTTTTAGCAAATGAGGATATTTATTATTTAAGTGAGATGATGAATTTCCCTGGGGTTTTATTTAAGGATGAGGAAGTAATGAAAAAAATTGCTGCTGCACATAAAATTGGGAAGCCTGTCGATGGGCATGCGCCCGGTTTGATGGGGGAACAGGCCAAACAATATATACAGGCTGGCATTAGTACCGATCATGAATGCTTTACAATCCAAGAAGCCGTTGATAAGTTAAGCTACGGAATGAAAATTTTAATAAGAGAAGGTAGTGCGGCAAAAAATTTTGATGCCTTGTATGAATTACTTGACGACCATCCTCATATGATGATGTTATGCAGCGACGACAAGCACCCAGATAGTTTGGTTGATGGTCACATCAATACACTATGTGCAAGAGCAGTTGCGAAAGGCATTGATGTTTTTAATGTTTTAAGAGCTGCATGTATCAATCCTGTATTGCATTATAAATTACCAACAGGTGAAGCGCGTGTAGGTGATCCTGCCAATTTTATCATTGTTGAAGATTTAACTTCTTTCAAAGTAAAACAAACCTTTATCAATGGAGCATTGGTCGCCAAAGATGGTAAATCATTTGTACCAGTTGTTGAAGAAGCCATCATCAATCAATTTGATGCAGCTGATATAAATATTACAGCTATTCAAGTTGAAAAGCAGCAATATCCCATGAATGAAGGTGGCGCAATACCAGTGATTGAAGCGATTGATGGACAATTGATAACAAATTGTTTATGGATGACACCCACCCTGATTGAAAATAAAATTTGCTCCAATACGAAACAGGATATTTTAAAAATGGTGGTGTACAACCGTTATTATAAAGCAGTTCCCAAAATGGCTTTTATTAAAAATTTCGGGTTTAAACAAGGTGCAATTGCATCTACCGTAGCTCACGATAGCCACAATATCATTGCTGTTGGTGTTGATGATGAAAGTATAGTGAAGGCAATCAATTTGGTGATAGCAGAAAAGGGTGGAATTAGCTGTGTAAATAATCAGGAGCAGGAAGTATTAGGCTTGCCGGTAGCTGGTTTAATGAGCGTTCAGGATCCTTACATTGTAGCCGACGCTTATACAAAAATTGACTTAATGGCAAAATCATTAGGAAGTGAATTAAGTGCCCCCTTTATGACATTGAGTTTTATGGCTTTACTTGTTATCCCGCACTTAAAATTGAGCGATAAAGGGTTATTTGATGGAGATGTATTTAAATTATTTTAAAATTGGCCCGAAGAAACTTAGTTTTGGAAAAAATTTAGCGCAATGGTTTATCATTTAAGTGAAAAGCATAGTTTATTAAGCAATTGGGTTGCAGAATTAAGAGATGTAAATGTGCAAAATGATAGAATGCGTTTTAGAAGAAATTTAGAGCGCATAGGAGAAGTGGCAGCTTATGAGATGAGCAAATTAATGCCCAATAAAATTGTGCCAACTACAACTCCTTTAGGCATACATCAATCTAAAGTATTAGCTGAACAACCTGTTTTAGCAACAATTTTAAGAGCAGGACTTCCATTGCATCAAGGCATGCTTAATTATTTTGACAAGGCCGATAATGCGTTTATTTCAGCTTATAGAAAACATCACGATGATGGTAGTTTTGAAATAAGTATTGAATATATGAGCTGTCCCGATTTAAATAATCGCATTGTAATTGTATCCGACCCTATGTTGGCAACTGGAGCTTCATTAGTAGAGACTATCAAGTCAATTACAAAAAATCAAACTCCTGCTGCATTGCATATTGTCGTTGCCATTGCAAGTAAAAAAGGAATTGAAACAGTGGAAGCGGCACTGGGTAAGGATATACCAATTTGGTGCGGTGACATAGATGACACATTAAACGATCATAGCTATATTATTCCGGGCCTAGGAGATGCAGGCGACTTAGCTTATGGAACCAAAATGCAATCCTAATTTAGGACTTCGTACCTTTACTGCAAAACCAATCAATTGCTAAAAGAATTAATCATTTCCATTCGTGCATTTTTTTTAGCACACAAATTCATCATGCAGCATCGCATGTGGAGGTGGATGATAATTCCTGGAATTATCTATGCATTCCTTTTTGTAACAGGAATTACATATTTTAGTCAAACTTCCAGCTTGTTTATCGAATGGATCATTTTGAAAACCGGATTAAAATCATGGGTAGATGCTTTGGGAAATGATTTGATTGGCTTTTTCATTACTATGGGAAGCTTTTGGCTATGGTTTACCCTCTTGTTATTCTATTTTGCCCTATTCAAATTTATTTTTCTCATTTTATTTGCTCCTATATTTTCATATCAACATTTACGGATTGCTGCCATTCAAAACAACGAAATGTTTGAATTTAAATGGGTAGACTATATCAGTTTAGTAATTCGTGCAATAAAGTTGAGTCTCACAAATATGCTTTGGCAAATCGTTTATTTAATCCCAATTATCCTGGTATGCACCATACCAATCATAGGTTGGTTTACTCCAATTTTTACAATTCTTATGGAGTGTTACTATTTTGGATATGCAATGTTAGATTACGGATTAGCAACCGAAAAGAAATCAAGAATATCAGCTGCCAATTATGTGAGTACCCATAAAGGACTTCCAATTGCAAATGGTATTGTATTTTATATTATGCATTTAGTACCAGTAATTGGATGGATGACAGCACCTTTTTACGCTTTAATTGCCGCGCATTTAAATACACAAGAGATAAAAGACAACAACTAATGAATATTGGTAACGTATATCTATTGCCCATGCTGTTGCATGAAGATGGTTGGGAAGCAATTCCTGCTGACACCCAAAAATGGATAGCTCAATGTGATGCATTTTTTGTTGAAAATGAAAAAACTACAAGGCGTTTTTTTAAAAAGGTTTGGAAGGAAATGGTAATTGACCATTATGTTTGGCATGCAATACATAAAGTGGAAGCCGAACAAATACAATCCTTTACACAATTACTTAAGCAGGGTAAAAATATTGGTATCGTTTCTGAAGCTGGCTGTGCTGGCATTGCAGATCCTGGGCAAATATTAGTGGCTGCCGCACAAGAAATAGGCGCCATCGTAAAGCCCTACACAGCGCCATCTTCTTTACTACTTGCATTAATGGCCAGCGGCATGAATGGACAAAATTTTCAATTTCATGGCTACTTGCCAATAGACGCGACCGAAAGAAAAAAGAAAATTCAAGCAATAGAGGCAGATGCCAATTTACGAGGTTGCACCCAATTGTTTATTGAAACACCTTATAGAAACAATCAGTTATTGGAAGCAATTATTCAAAATTGTCACCCACAAACAAAATTGTGTGTCGGTGTGGATATTACTGCACCCAATGAATTCATCAAAACTGCTACCATTGGATATTGGAAAAACAACAAGCCGGAGCTGCATAAAAAACTGGCAGTTTTCCTTTTAGGTTCAAAGTAAATACCGAAAAATTACATTCTATTAATTGGCATAGATTAGCCAATGCAACATGCCTATATTAGATGGAGAGCTTCTCATCCGTTGGTTTTTATTGCTACCTTTTTATTAATTGGAATACTCATTGCACAAAAAAGCATTTCCTGTTCTAGTTCAATATCGAATACTATTGCCATCACTATTTTTATTTTTAGTATAGGCATACTTTTTCTTCTTTCTTTAATAAAGAAAACGAATATTATTTCGAGCATTTGCATTTACATTGCTTTAATTGGATGGGGTATTGCTATTCAATTAGCTTCCCAAAAACATTCATTATTTACAATTTCTTATCCCAATCAAATCATTATTTCATGTAGAAACTGGGTTATTGAAAAAATAAATAAAACAATTTTTACAAAAGAAGCCAATGGATTTGCTATGGCTATTTTACTAGGTGTAAAAATGGATATGGATCAATCCATTGTTAACGCATATACACAATTAGGAATTATCCATATCATTGCTATAAGTGGAATGCATTTGGAAATATTGTTTAAAAATCTAAAACGCATAACAATCTTTCTTCCCAGGAAACAGCTGTACCTATTTGTAGAATTAATTGCGTTATTAATTGGTGTATGGACATACACTTTAATGGCATTCGCAAGCCCTTCTATAGTTAGAGCTTCCATCTTTTTTAGTATTTACACGATTGGGAAATTTATGGGAGCTACTAGTTTTATGCTAAATACCATTGCGGGAGGCATACTGATACTTTTATTATTTGATATGCAAAGCCTAAGTCATATTGGCCTTCAGCTTTCCTATGCAGCAGTAATTGGGATACATTTATTTTACAAACTATTTTATAAATCTTTAAATATCAACAACCCTATTGTCCAATTCTTATGGAGCAACTGCTGCATGAGCCTCTCAGCTCAACTTACTACTTTTCCAATACTTGCTTTACATTTTCATCAAATAGCTGGATGGGTATTGGTCAGTAATTTCATCATGGTGCCACTAAGTAATTTAATTTTATACGGGCTAGGCATATTGCTGATATTGCCAATTCAATTTTCTTTAACTGTTTTTTGGGGCAATTTAGTTGAACAATACATTTTGTTTTTTAATCACTTTGTCAATAATTGGTTTTTAAAAACCAGCGCTGAAACTATACATATATCCATGAACAGCATACAAATCTGTTTGTATTATTTAATCCTGTTATTTGTTTATTTATGGCTTTATTTAAAGCAAACACAGTGGTTATTGCCAATATTGGGGCTCTTTTCATTATATTTTATTCAAAAGTTATTCAGTTAGCCTTGTTTTTTGTGGAAAATCTACAGATTTGAAAAAAGAGGAAGGGCTTAACTTTGCCTATGGAAAAGAAAATACAATCAGCCCTTATATCCGTTTTTTACAAAGACGGCTTAGAGCCCTTAGCAAAAACATTACATCAATTAAACATTACGATTTACTCAACTGGAGGAACCCAAAAATTTTTAGAGGATCTTGGTATTCCTTGTGTTTCCGTTGAAAGTGTAACTGGCTATCCGTCCATTTTAGGCGGTCGTGTAAAAACTTTACACCCTTCCGTTTTTGGAGGAATATTGGGAAGAAGATATGAGCCCCAGGATTTAGCTGAAATGGCACAATATAAAATTCCTGAAATGGACTTAGTAATAGTTGACTTATATCCATTTGAAGAAACATTAAGAACAACCGATGAAGAAAAATTAATAATCGAAAAAATAGATATTGGTGGGCCATCGATGATACGTGCAGCTGCAAAAAACTTCCGTGATTTAGTAGTGTTATCAGCAAAAGACGATTATCAAAAATTAAACCAAATGTTGATTGCACAAAAAGGCGTAACAACATTAGAACAAAGAAAAGCATTTGCAGCAAAGGCTTTTGAAGTGGTAATGCACTATGACATTGCCATTAGCAATTACTTTAATCCTGCCGCAGGTAAAGTGTTACGCTATGGCGAAAACCCACATCAGATCGCAACTTTTTATGGCAATTTAGATGAGTGGTTTACTCAATTAAATGGTAAGGAATTATCTTATAATAATTTAGTAGATGTGGATGCTGCCATTGCATTAATCGGTGACCTAAATTCAACTAGTTTTGCAATTATCAAGCATACCAACGTGTGTGGGGTTGCGCAAAGAAATACAGTTTTTGAAAGCTGGACGGCCGCATTAGCAGGAGATCCCGAGAGTGCTTTTGGTGGAGTATTGGTAACGAATGGCACAATTGACAAAGCAACAGCTGAGGCGATACAAGAAATATTTTTTGAAGTACTAATTGCACCTGCTTTTGATGCGGAGGCGTTAACTATTTTATCTGCTAAGAAAAATAGAATTCTTTTACAAAGCAAGGCAGGAGTTACTTTCAAGCCTACTCAGCAAAAATCAATTTTAAACGGAATTTTAGAACAAGGATTAGATACTGGTAATTTTACAAATTGGGACGAAGTGGGCGCAAGACCATGTACTGCTTCAGAAAAAGAAGATCTTGAATTTGGAAATATTATTTGCAAGCATTTAAAGAGTAATGCAATTGCACTCATTAAAAACAAACAATTAGTGGGTAAGGGTTGTGGTCAAACTTCAAGAGTGGATGCTTTAAGACATGCAATTGAAAAAGCGAAGCAATTTAATTTTGATTTAAAGGGCGCTACATTAGCCTCAGATGCATTCTTCCCATTTGATGATTGTGTTCGTATTGCACATGCCGAAGGAATTGAAGCCTTTATTCAGCCTGGCGGATCGGTAAGAGATAAGGACAGTGTAGCATATTGCATGGATAATGGTCTTGCAATGGTTATGACTCAATTAAGACATTTTAAACACTAATCTTTGTAAAGTATTTCTTTATCTTATTAATACATGTCTAGTCAAAAAAAAGCATATTTAGCTTTAACAGTTACCAGCATTGTTTGGGGAACAACTTGGGTTGCTAGCAAAATTGGCATTAGCCACATGCATGCAGCTTTTCAATTGGCTAGCATTCGACAATTTTTAGGAGGTAGTATTTATGTGATTTTCTTTCTAATTAAAGGAGAAAAATTGCCAACGGCGAAGCAATTTTTATGGCTTTCCGCAATGGCATTTTTAATGTTTGTTTCAGCAAATGGAATTGCAACTTATGGACTTCAATTTATTACAAGTGGTTTAGCTGCATTAATTGCAGCGCTATACCCATTATCAGTTGTCCTTATTGAAAGATTTTATTTTAAAGCAATCAAAATAAACTTACCTACCCTCATTGGATTATTATTAGGAATCGTAGGAATTGGATTTATATTTTACAAGGATAGTATGCAAGCGCATGGGCCTGATTATTTATTAGGGGTAGGTCTTTCGATGTTTGCCATGATTTGTTGGAGTATCGGATCTATTATCATCGCAAGAACCAAAATGGAAATTAATTCATACAATTCAATTGGCTGGCAAATGCTTATCAGTGCTGCATGTATGGGATTGTATACTTTACTTTCCGGAAATTATATTCCATTCAACGAGATACCTGCTATTTCATGGGGAGCAATTATTTATATGGTAATTGGTGGCTCCATTTTTGCTTTTATTTCATTTATATATAGCATGAAGCATTTGAAACCTGCAATAGCTTCCCTTTATGCATATATCAATCCCATTGTTGCCATTTGGGTTGGTTCATTATTATTAAATGAAAAAATGACATGGAATAGTATTGTAGGCACTATTTGCACATTAATTGGAGTGTACTTGGTAAACTGGAGTTTGAAAAAACAAAAGGACCCTGTGGAGGCAATTTCAGATGCAGATGGAATGTAGTAGATGGAAAGAAGTTTATCTATCAGTATTTAATACAACTACCGGGTTTTATTTGCCTCTTTCCATAGCTGATTAAATGTCTTTTTAGGAAAAACCAATGGCGCTCTTTGAGCACTCCACCCTTTGAACATTTTATTTACAATCCATTTTTTGATAGGTGCATTCCCCTGATTCATTAATCGACGGCTTAATGAACTTTGCTTCCATATTTTCCAAGCAAATTTTTCACTATAATCACTCTCTCCCGCGATAACGGATTGTCTTCTATTTTCAAGCAATAGTTCGTGCAAATTAATACGCACTGGACATACATCAGTACAACTGCCACACAAACTTGAAGCGTAACTTAAATGCTTATAGTCATGCATGCCGAGCAAATGTGGAGTAATGACACTTCCAATTGGGCCACTATAGGTTGTTTCATACGCGTGTCCTCCAATGTTTTTGTAAACTGGACATGCATTTAAACAAGCACCGCATCTTATACAATATAAGGCCTCTCTTGAATTACTGTTCGCCAATAATTCAGTACGACCATTGTCCAGCAAGATAACATACATATCTTCGGGTCCATCCACCTCGCCTTCTTGCCTTGGTCCTGTTATAACACTATTATAAACGGTCACTTGCTGACCTGTTCCATAACTTGAAAGCAATGGCCAAAATAAACCTAAATCACTAATAGAGGGAATGACTTTTTCAATTCCAACAATTACAATATGCGTTTTAGGCATTGAAACAGAAAGCCTTGCATTTCCTTCATTTTCAGTTAATGCAATTCCACCTATATCTGATATAATAAAATTAGCCCCTGAAATGCCAATTTCTGCTTCGGTATATTTTGCGCGCAAATTTTTACGAGCCACTAATGTGAGTTGCTCAGGCGTTAGATTAATGTCCGTGCCTAATTTTTCGGTAAATAATTTTGCAACATCCTCTTTGCTTTTATGCATTGCTGGTGTTACAATATGATAAGGCGCTTCGCCGTCTAATTGTTGAATGTATTCACCCAAATCTGTTTCAACACTTTCCACTCCAATAGATTCCAAATAGGTATTTAAATGGATTTCTTCGGTTACCATACTTTTACTCTTAACTATGGATTTACATTTTTTTTCTTCACAAATATCCCCAATGTAATTTAACGCTTGCTCGCTATCCTCAGCCCAAAAAACTTTTGCACCTCTTTTTGTAATTTGCTCTTCAAACTGTGTTAGATATAAATCCAAATGTTCTATAGCTTCCCACTTTCTATTTTTCGCCAATTCTCTTACCCTTGAAAGATCAGTAAATTGGGCTAAACCCTTTGGCACCACTGCATTGTACTTGCCAATATTAAAATTTATTTTTTTTCTATGCTCCGTATCAAAAGCTTTCTCGGTGCTCTTTACTAAAAACGAATCGGCGTAAATGCTGCGCATAAATTATCAATTACTTTTTTTGAAGATGTTGAGCTGAAGCGTCCAATGCATCGTAAAATTCAGCACCATATTTTCTAATAATCGACTCTTTCAAAAACACATAAGCAGGCACTTTTAATTTTACACCTAACGAACATGCTGCAGCACATAAATCTTCCCTAGGCTCATAATTTAAATATTCAACTCCTGGGTCTGACTTGCTTTTTGTAACTTTTATTGGAAACAAGTGACAACTTATTGGTTTTTTCCATGGAATTTTGCCATCATTATACGCTTGTTCAAAAGCACATTTAATAATACCCTTTTCATCCTTGTAACCATACGCACAAATTTCCCCATTTATCGTTGGAGTCACCCAACCAAATTCCCTGTCGTACATAAACTGACCAACTTGTTTTACTTCCTTTATCCCAGCTTTGGTCATGTATGGTTCAACAATGTCATAATATTCTTTAATAAAATCTTTTTCTTGATTTTCAAGTGGCGCGCCGGCATCACCATCTTCACAACAGCCCCCCTTGCATTTTGTCAAATCACAAACAAATTGTTCTTCTACAATCTCATCGCTCACTAAAACAGAATCTATAATAATCATATTAAAATTTGTGGTGTAAAGATATCATTATTTCCAACGAAAAGTATTTACTAAGTGTGTGAGGTCCTTAAAAATAAATGCATTGGCTGGCGCTAAGGAATCCTCATTGGGAGTGGTGTCAAAATAAAGTGCCCCCCTGAAAAAATGATGTGTTGAATCAGTCAAAAAAAACTGATAATTGGTAGCAACCTCCCCACTAATATGAAAAAATACGCCGTGAATTCCAGCTTCAGTAGTAAAAACAGAATCCTCTATTGAATTGGCCTTACTATTGTGATTGTTGGCAAATGTGTAAGCATCCTTCACTAAGGTATCAAATTGATGAGGAAAAATTGGCCTATAGCTCACAAAAACGGTCGCATTATAAGCGGGCAGATTAATATTAATCCATCCTTTTGTTTGCGCATTGTCACCAAAGTAGTTCACCTTATGTTCAATTTGTGCATACACTGGATATTCAAATGAATATGGATATCCTGCCTCATTAAAAACTTGATATGCATGGTTAGTGAAGTACATTTTTTCATACCCCTTTTTTTTAGGTATAAATGGACTATTGCAAGCAATTGCAAAAAAGATACTAAATGTAATAATAGTAAAGAGAATTTTATGCATTTTCAGCAGCTAGGCCCGATTGAGGATTAATAATTAATTGAATTTTATGAATTCTGTTTTTTTGAATTTCCAATACAGTAAAACTAAACTGCTTAAATTTTACAACCTGCTGCAATGTTGGAAATGCACCTGCTAATTCTAAAAATAAACCGGCAACAGTGTCGCTCTCTCCTTTTACTGTATCAAAAAATCCACTTGAAAGTTCTATAAAATTACACAAGTCAATGATGGATGTTTTGCCTTCCACTAAATAATGAAAATCGTCTATTTTTTTAATCATAGATTCCTCTTCATCAAATTCATCTTTTATATCACCTACAATCTCTTCTAAAATATCCTCTAATGTAATAATGCCACTAGTGCCTCCAAATTCATCCACAACAATTGCAAAGTGAATTCTTTTTAATTGAAATTCTTTCAGTAAATCTTCGACCATTTTTTGTTCATGCACGAAAAAGGCAGGTCTAATTAAAGCATTCCATTTGAACTCCTTTTCTTTATTAATATGAGGCAAAACATCTTTTGTATGAATCATTCCAACTACGGTATCTAAATCTTCCTTGTAAACAGGGAATCTACTATAATTGTGTTCTTTGATATGCTCCAACAATTCATCAAAAAGAATTAATTCGTCAACACCATAAACATCCAGTCTGGTTTTCATAATTTGTTTCACCGTAATATTTCCAAACTTAACAATCCCTTTTAATATTTTTTTTTCGTTCTCTTGATGATTGGGTGACGTAGTTAAATCAATCGCATGATCAAGCTCCTCCATGCTATAGGTAGTGCCGTAGTTTTTTCTTGCTAATTTATTTTCAATAATATTTGTATACTTCACCATGATACTACTTGGCATAGAAAAAATAAAATAGACAACTTGAATAATACCCCCAAAATCACTAGCAAATCGAATGTTATTTTGCGTGGCCATTACCTTAGGCAAGATTTCGCCAAAAAACAACAGCAGTAATGTTACTGCAATTACTTTAACTAAAAATTCAATGCCAGGAATTCCAATTTGATCAAAAACAAACAAATTATTTATTAAAATATTTGCAATTAAAATAATACAAATGTTTATAAAACTATTTGCAATCAGCATTGAGGTGAGCAATTTTTTAGGATCCTCTAAAAGATGTACTATACGCTTTAATGCTTTATTATTTTTTGTTTTTAAATTTTGAACGTCTTTGTACGACAGGGAAAAAAAAGCAACTTCAGCGCCTGCAATTGAAAATGACAAAAACAAGAGTACTAGCATTAACAAAAGTAGGGATGCATCTTGTTGCAATAAGTGATATTCCAATTTAGCTTGTTTTTAAAGGGAAAGTTACCAATAAACTTAGACATTTCATTGTTCTAGTTATTTTGATCTTGTAAAAATGTATTAATCGTTTTAGGGAAAGCATACTTGTTCATTTTTTTTGCATTCACCCATTCCCCATGTTCAAATGCTTTTGGCATCGTTTTTAACTCAATGGTAATAAATCTTAGTGTCAACAACTGATGAGTAAGTAGTTGTTGATAAGTTTTACTCTTGCTCATTATTGTCACCTCATTTATACCAATCATTAGTTGATTTTTTAATACCTCTTTAAAATATGCATCGTCCGCTATAACTAGCTTATCATTTTCAACTAAATAAAATTGATATAGTCCCGCCCAAATATCTCCAAACTCCCTTTTCTGTATCCACACTTTCCCATCCAACATAAAAAGGAAGTAATCAAAAAATCTTTTTTTCTTTTGAATCACCTTTAATTTAATAGGCAATTGTCCAACTTTGTTTTGTGCAAATGCCGCACAAGTATTTTGCATTACACAATTGGCACACAGCGGAGACATTGGCTTGCAAACTGTTGCACCAAAATCCATAAGTGCTTGATTATAAATACCCGCCTTTGTCACTGCTAAATTTTCAGCGGCAATTTTATTAAATGCTGCTAACCCCTCTTTTGTATCTGTTGGGGTATGAATTCCATAATAGCGTGCAAAAACTCTAAAAACATTTCCATCAACAACTGCATAGGGTAAATTATATGCAAAAGAAGCAATGGCAGCAGCTGTATATGGTCCAACACCTTTTAGATTTAATAAATCATCATAGTTTGAAGGAAAAATTCCATTCAATTCGTTAACAATATATTTTGCAGTAAATAATAAATTTCTACATCTATTATAATATCCCAAGCCCTCCCATAATTTGAAAACTTGATTTTCTTTAGCATTAGCCAAAGCTTGCACATTAGGATAGGTACTTACAAATCTTTCATAATACGACCAGCCTTGCTCAACCCTTGTTTGTTGTAAAATAATTTCGCTAAGCCAAATTTTATATGGATCCTTTTCACCCTTCCATGGCATTGGTCGGAGATTGGACTTTTTATCCCATTTTAGGAGCAAATCAGTGAAAATTGTATTCATTTTGGGCAAAATTGAGCTAAAATGACCAAAAAAGTGCTATTTTTTTCTGAAAATATGCTTCATTATATTATCCAATTTTTCATATAATATTAAATTACATATATATTTATGAAGATAATCTAAGAGATATGTATAAAAAAATGAAGATTTAGTTGCAATTGGCTAAAATTTAATTTATTTTTAATACCGAAACCCCAAAATTCAACTTTATGAGAAAATCGGAT
Organism: Chitinophagaceae bacterium; assembly: GCA_947375185.1. GTDB lineage: Bacteria > Bacteroidota > Bacteroidia > Chitinophagales > Chitinophagaceae > Sediminibacterium. Next base: position 52,641 of record CANCEU010000005.1, on the reverse strand, counting down.
CTCATTAACAAAATTGCTGCTGAAACACAGATTCCTAAAGTAGATGTTTTAATGACTTTAGAAAGAATGTTTAAGGAAGTAAAAGAAAGCTTAGCAAATGGCCAGAATATTTACATTCGTGGGTTTGGTAGTTTTATTACTAAGAAAAGAGCTGCAAAAATTGGGCGTAACATCAAAATGAACAAGGCTGTAAACATTCCAGAACATTTTATTCCTGCTTTTAAACCAGCCAAAGAATTCGTAAACGAGGTAAAAGAGAAGCATAACAAGTCAAAAGATAATATTTAGTAATTACCTTTGTTGGAAATTGTCCTATTTTGAAAAAACCTCAGTTCATTGTTGCCTTAATCGCAGTCATTTCTTGTCTAGCGATCTACATTTTCGTCCCAAGAACAAAAAAAACAGAGGCAAATCTTCCTGCTAATAATACCGGCTCAACTGCTGTAAGCACACAATCTTTGTTGGATGGTGCCAAAACAGCCCTTACTGCGAATCAAAAAATATCCCTTTTAAGTATTGAAAATCAATTAGTTAACTCGAAAACTAAGGTTGATAGTTTAAGAAGTTACACTCATTTGGCACAATTCTGGGCAGATTCAGCCCACAGGGTAGAACCATATTTATATTACACTTACAGTGCTGCTTTGTTGGAAAATTCTGAAAAAAGCCTCACTTTTGCAGCCCAGCAGTTGGTAGATAACCTAACAACGCCGGATGCACCCCCTGCAATGCTTAATTGGATTGCACTAAATGCAAAAGCTCTTTTAGAAAAAGCGTTGGTAATCAACCCTAATAATGATTCTGCAAAAATTAATTTAGGTGCCTGCTATTTATTTGGAAGTATTTCAGATAATCCGATGCAAGGCATTTTAAAAGTTAAGGAAGTAGTTGATAAAAATCCGCAAAACATTTACGGACAATTAATATTAGGTTTAGGTGGAAAAAAATCTGGTCAATACCCAAAAGCTATTGAAAGATTTACAACCATCTTAAAGTTAGATCCAAATAATATTGAAGCAATGGTTAACCTTGCTGAGTGTTATGAACTAACCGACCAAAAAACTTTAGCAATTGATTGGTATATCAAAATGAAAACTTTAGTAAAAAATCCTGCTGCTAAAGATGCGATTGATAAAAGAATAAAAGAGTTGAAGAAATAAGAGAAGAAATAACATTTTTAATAACAAAAATTATCGGACATGCCTTGTGGTAAAAAAAGAAAACGTCATAAAATTGCGACGCACAAAAGAAAAAAACGTTTAAGAAAGAATCGTCATAAGAAGAAGAATAAATAGTTCTCTTCCTTAATACAAGCGTGCACCAAATATTGGACACGCTTGTATTCTTTTCAATTGCACTCCACTATTCTACCTAGCAACTTTACTTTACCTTTTCCTTCCTTCGTAAAGTGGTGTGTTTACAAAAATTATAAGCAATGGCTGTGCTATTCATATGGCATGCTATATGCGTTTAAAAAGTTGCTATAAGTGAACAAAGATTTAATTATAAATAGTAATTCCGATGGAGTTGAAATAGCTTTATTGGAGGACAAGAAATTGGTAGAAATACACAATGAAAAAGTAGATGCACGTTGGGCCGTGGGTGATTTATATTTGGGCAAAGTGCGCAAAATCATTCCAGGATTAAATGCCGCTTTTGTTGATGTTGGATTTGAAAAAGATGCATTCTTACATTATACTGATTTAAGTCCTTATGTAAAATCAATTATAAAGTATACACAAGAGGCTATCAACAATAACGACAATAGTTTTGATTTTTCAAAATTTCAAACAGCACCTGAAATTGTAAAAACAGGTAAAATTAGCGAGGTGCTTAATGGTAAGCCAAACGTATTGGTGCAAATTTTAAAAGAACCAATTGCAGCTAAAGGACCAAGATTAAGTTGTGAGCTATCATTAGCGGGTAGGTTTATTGTTTTAACTCCGTTTAATGAAATTGTAGCTGTATCTAAAAAAATTCACAGTGGCGAGGAGCGTAAGCGACTTCAAAAAATGATGGAATCCATTAGACCAAAAAATTTTGGTGTAATTGTACGCACTGCAGCGGAAGGGAAATCTACTGCTGAATTACATGAGGATCTATTAACCTTAGTGGAAAACTGGAAAGCTATTCAGTCCAATTTAAAAGGTGCAATGGCCCCTTCAAGAATTATGAGTGAGGAAAGCAAAACCACAAGTATTCTTAGAGATTTATTAAACGAAGACTTCAATAAAATAGTAGTAAACGATAAAAAAATATTTGATCTTACTTTAAATTATTTGCAAAGAATTGCTCCGGCTAAAGCAAATATTTTAAGCCTTCATTCGGGTGATCAGGAAATTTTTGATCAATATGGAATCACAAAGCAAGTTAAATCTTCATTCGGCAAAACGGTAAACTTAAACAGTGGTGCATATTTAATTATTGAACATACCGAAGCCTTGCATGTTATTGATGTAAATAGTGGATTTAAAAGCGTAAGTAACAATCAAGAGGAAAATGCATTACAAACTAATTTAGAAGCAGCCGAAGAAATTGCGCGCCAACTAAGATTAAGAGATATTGGTGGAATTATTGTTATTGACTTTATTGACATGAAACTTCCTGACAATAAGCGTAAAGTACAGGAAGCATTGGACGAATTTATGAAGACCGACCGTGCAAGACATTCAGTACTACCAATTTCTAAATTTGGATTATTACAAGCTACGCGTCAAAGAATTAGACCCGAAGTAAATATAAATACCTCTGAAGATTGCCCGGCGTGTAATGGCACCGGCAAAATAACTTCTACTTTATTATTGGAAGACGAGATGGAGAAAAAATTGGCTTACTTAGCTACGCATGGTCACAAAAGCTTGCATATTTTAGTACACCCTATTATTCATTCCCATTTAACTAAGGGTATTTTTAGTAGTACCATTAAAAAGTGGAAGCGTAAATATAAAATCAAGTTGAAGTCACAGCCTGAGAATAATAGCCATTTAGTCGAATATAAATTCCTAGATGACAATCAGGAAGAAATTAAGTTGTAAAATTATTTTCGGAAATTACTATCTTGATATTTTAAATAGCCATTATCTTTAAGGTATGAGCAAAGCTAAATCAGCGTTTTTTTGTAACAATTGCGGATACGAATCTGCAAAGTGGGCAGGAAAATGTCCTGCATGTAATGAGTGGAATACATTTACGGAAGAATTAGTTGAAAAAGGGGAAAAGAAAGATACCGGATGGGAGGATTATGCTACTCAACAAAAAGGCACGCAAGTAATTGCCATCAATGAAGTAAACAGTCAATCTGAAAAAAGAATTAGCAGTGCCGATGCCGAATTAAATAGAGTATTAGGCGGTGGAATTGTATTAGGCTCAATCATTCTTGTTGCAGGAGAACCTGGCATTGGCAAAAGTACTTTGTTCTTGCAGCAGGGCTTAATGATGAAGGATCAAACGGTACTTTATATTAGTGGTGAGGAAAGTATTCAGCAAATTAAAATGCGCGCCGACCGTTTAAATTTACAAAATGAAAATTTTTATCTTTTAACAGAAACGCGAACTACGGATATCTTTAAAGCGATTAAAAAATTAAAACCAACAGTGGTGATTGTGGATTCGATTCAAACTTTAGAATCCAACTTAATTGAAGCCGCAGCTGGAAGTGTTTCTCAAATCAAACAAACCGCAGCTGAATTTCAAAGATTTGCTAAAGAAACAGGTACTCCGGTTTTTTTAATTGGTCATATCACCAAGGAAGGCACCATTGCAGGACCAAAAATTTTGGAACATATGGTTGATACCGTACTTCAGTTTGAAGGTGACCGCCATTATGCATATAGAATGTTGCGTACTTTAAAAAACCGTTTTGGTAGTACAAGTGAACTTGGTATTTATGAAATGACTGGCGAGGGCATGAAAGTGGTTACTAACCCTTCTGCTTTTTTAATAGCACAAAGAAACGAATCATTAAGTGGAAGTACAATTGCCGCTTCCATGGAAGGAATGCGACCATTATTAATTGAAGTTCAAGCGTTGGTTACACAAAGTGTTTATGGAACACCCCAACGAACAGTAACTGGATTTGATTTAAGAAGATTGCAATTATTATTAGCAGTATTAGAAAAGCGTGGCGGATTTGCTTTTGGAATGAAAGATGTTTTTGTAAATATTGCAGGTGGTTTAAAAATTGAAGACCCTTCACTTGACTTGGCGATTATATTATCCTTGTTATCTTCCTACGAAGATATTCCATTGCCTCAAGGCATTTGCTTTGCTGGAGAAGTTGGATTAAATGGCGAAATTAGGGCAGTCAATAGAATTCAACAGCGAATTGCAGAAGCAGAGAAATTGGGATTTGAAAAAATTTACATTTCTGCTTTTAATAGCAAAGGGATTGAGCCTAAAAAACACAGTATTCAAATTATACCTGTTGAAAGAGTAGACGAAGCATATCGACTATTTTTTTAAGCATGTTTCAGCGTTTACCCTTATCTAAACTCTTTCTTACTTTACACAGTTATTTACAAGGATTCATTCATTTGTTTTATCCGCATATTTGTTTGCAATGTGCCACTACAGAATTATTGAATAATCAAGTGATTTGCGACTGCTGTGAATTGCAACTTCCCTATACTTATTTTATAACTATGGGCAATAGTCCTGTTGATAAAATATTTTGGGGGCGTGCTCAATTTCAAAAGTCAAACGCTGTTTTATTTTTCACAAAAGAGAGTATTGTTCAAAAGATTATTTTTGAGTTAAAGTATAAACAAAATAAAAAAGCGGGCCTTTTACTTGGCCGACTTATTGCGCAGGAGATATTATCAAATTTGGACTACCCTCCTATTGACTATTTAATCCCCATTCCAATTAGTAAACAGAAACTAAGAAAAAGAGGGTTCAATCAATGTCAAATTATTTGTGAAGGCATGGTTAGTTATGGATTGAATGCACCCCTATTTCAAGGGCTTTCTAAAATAAAAAACACCCAAACGCAAACGCATAAAGATAGGCTCCAAAGAAGCAACCAATCCAACGATTTATTCAAATTAACAAATGCCGACATCTTAGTAAATAAAAATATCTTAATTATTGACGACGTGCTCACAACAGGTGCCACCATCGAAGCTGCTTATCATTGCTTAATACAAGCAAAACCCTCCACCATTTGTATTTCAACCGCCGCCTATACATTAACCTAAACTTTTTTGAAAAAATCTTGTTATATTCAATTATAAATTAACCATTATGAAAATTTTAGCTACTCTTTTAATAGTTGCCACTTCCTTATTAGGAAATGCACAAAGCATTCATTCATTTAAAGTGAAAGGTATCGATGGCAAACAAATTGATTTTGCTTCATTTAAGGGAAAGAAAATATTAGTAGTGAATACAGCAAGTAAATGTGGCTATACCCCTCAATATGAGGCTTTAGAAAAAGTATATGAGCAATACAAAGATAAGTTAGTGATTATAGGATTCCCATGTAATCAATTTGGAGGACAGGAGCCTGGCACTAATGAGGAAATTGTAACTTTCTGCAAAAAAAATTATGGGGTAACTTTTCCATTAGCAGACAAATTAGATGTTAAAGGAGAACAAATCGCACCAATCTACCAATGGCTAACCCAAAAAAGCAAAAATGGTGTTGTAGATGCAACCATTTCATGGAATTTTAATAAATTCTTATTAGATGAAAAAGGCAAAATGATTGCCTACTTCCCAAGTAATGTAAAGCCGGATAGTGAAGATATTTTATCTCGATTAAAATAAGTCGATTTCATCAAAAGATGAATATACTTTTCTCCACATCAAAAACCGCACCGCGGTTTTTTCTTATCTTCGCCATATGTTATTGAGCGAAGTAATTGGTCAGGAAAAATTAAAGCAACAATTGGTCGACATGGTGCAACACCAACGACTGAGTCATGCTATTCTTTTTGTAGGACCCGAAGGTGCTGGTGCGCTTCCATTGGCCATTGCCTTTGCACAATACATAGTTAGTATTCCCAATTCCAATGTGGACGCTTCAGGCGCTGATATGTTTGGAGCTCCTGAACCAACAGTGCCAAAAGTATACAGTCCTGATGAAATTGCGGATTTACCTGCATATCATCGTGCCAGCCAATTAATGCACCCCGATTTACATTTTTCTTTTCCAAGCATAACTGAAAAACCGGGTGCCAAAAACTTAAGTTCCAACTTTATTGAAGAATGGCGTGAGTTTATAAACGGCTATCCTTACGGTAATGTATTTGACTGGCTCCAATCCATTAAAGCCGAAAATAAACAAGGAAATATTAGTGCCGACGAATGTCAGGAAATCATAAAAAAGCTATCGTTTAAGAGCTTTGAAAGTGCATATAAGGTATTGGTGATGTGGATGCCGGAATATTTAGGCAAGGAAGGGAATAAATTATTAAAACTAATTGAAGAGCCCCCTGATAATACCATTTTCTTATTAGTAGCTAATTCGGAGGAGCAAATATTGCCGACTATTTTAAGCCGTTGTCAATATATCAAAGTACCCAGATTAACTACTAGCGAAATTGAACAGGCATTGATTCAAAAAGCCCATTTAGACCCTGAAAAAGCGGCTCAAATTGCTGCTATTTCAGATGGTAATTATAGAGAGGCATTACATTTGATACAGCATAGCGATGCTGATTTCTTAACTCAAATTAGAGAGTGGTTAAACGCCATACTTAAAGGTGGCCCCCTTGCTCAGTTGAAATGGGTCGAGGAAGTGAGCAAAATGGGCCGAGAGCCTCAAAAACAATTTTTGAAGTACTTTAACCACCTTTTGGAGCAAAGTATTCGTATAAAAGTACTAGGGAATGACCTTCCTTTGGACCCCGCTTTAAAGGATTTTGCACTCAGAATCAATAAAATAGCCGGAGTTGGGCAATTAGAGGCCATTGTGGAGGAATTAGACAAGGCAGTTTATCATATTGAGCGTAATGCCAACCCAAAAATGCTATTTATGGCCTTAGGCATCAAGTTCTATCATATCATTCAGAACAAAACCTTAATTTTGACAGAAGGCTAGGAAAAAATGGATTGAGCGAAAAGGCACTTAGCTGGGTATTATTATTCATTAACAGTTAGAACTAACTATATATGGGATGTGGATCATGTGGAACTGGCAAACCAGGCGGTTGCAAAAGCAACGGTGGTTGTAGTTCAGGCGCTTGTAACAGATTAAATGTGCACGATTGGTTGCGCGATTTACCTATTGACGATATTGACAGTCAATGTAAGGTGGTAGAAGTAAGCTTTAAACAAGGAAGTCGCAAAGAATTTTTCCGAAATACAACATTACAACTATTTGAAAAGGGCGACTATGTTACAGTTGAAGGGGTAAATGGTTTTGACCTTGGTGAAGTTTCGCTTACCGGCGAATTAGTAAGACTTCAATTAAAGAAAAGAGGATTAGACGAGTTTAATCCTGACATGAAAAAAATTCTTAGACCAAGTGCGGATAGAGAAATTGAGACTTTTAAAATTAGTAAAAGCAGAGAGGCCGATATATTAGCACGAAGTCGCACACATGCATCCAATCTTAAATTAGCCATGAAGCTTAGTGAGATTGAAATGCAAGCAGATGGTAAAAAAGCTACTTTCTTTTATACTGCTGACGACAGAATTGACTTTAGAGAATTGATCCGCATTTTTGCTGGTGAGTTCAAGGTAAAAGTTGAAATGCGTCAAATTGGTATTCGCCAAGAAGCAGCTAAATTAGGTGGTATTGGAAGTTGTGGACGTGAATTATGTTGTAGCACTTGGTTGCATGATTTCAAAAGTGTAAACACCACTGCTGCTCGTTATCAAAATTTATCAATCAATCAAACAAAATTGAGTGGCCAATGTGGTCGTTTAAAATGTTGTTTGAATTTTGAATTAGATACTTACTTAGATGCTTTACAAGGATTCCCCGACTATGCAGATACTTTACAAACTGCAATGGGTCAAGCATTTTTGATAAAGAAAGACATTTTCAAAAACTTGATGTGGTATACATTACCAAATAATACAAAGCACTATCCTTTAACTATTGATCGTGTTGTTGAGATTAAAAAATTAAATCAACAAGGTGTAGTGGTAGATGAATTACAAGCCGTTGAAATAACAAGTAGCAAATCTAAGGAAGTGGAATCTTCGTTTGTAGAATTAGTTGGTCAAATAAGTCTTAAAACACTTGAGAAAAACGATCGCAGAAGAAGAGACCAACAAAGAGGTTTTAATAATAACGATCGTAATTTCAACGGACCAAACAATGGACCAAGAAATAATAATGGCCCAAGAAACGATGGTCCAAGAAACGATCAACGTGGTCCTAACAATGGCCCTAACAATAATCGTCCTAACAACGGGCCTCGTAGCAATGGCCCAAGACCTAACAATGGACCAAGACCTAACAATGGGCCAAGACCTAATAATGGGCCAAGACCTAATAATGGACCTAGCAACAATACAGGACAAGCACAATCTTAAATTATAAATTTCATGTATAAAAAAAAATAGCCCTCACTGAGGGCTATTTTTTTTATACGGTTGCAATAACGTACTATTTTTATTGAAATAATTTTTCTAACTCTTGATTAGTGAAGTCCATTAATGTTTTAACATAATCCGGTGAAAAATTAAACTTCAGCCCTGCAGTTTCGTATAATGCTGGTAGTGTTTTAGTGCCCCCAAGCGCCAATGCATTCATATAATTTTCTAACGCCTGTTTTGGGTTTTTCTGATACTGCATCCACATACCGATTGCGCCTAATTGAGCAATACCATATTCGATATAATAAAAAGGTACCTCAAATAAATGCAACTGACGTTGCCAACCAATGGCACGATACATATCTAAACCGGTATAGTCAATACTATTGGTTGAAAATTCTTTTAAAATGGCAGTCCAATTACTAGTTCTTTCTTCAATGGTATGATTTGGATTTTCATATACCCAATGTTGGAATTTATCAATAATTGCAATCCATGGGAATATGGTTATGGTACGTTCTAATTGATGTTCTTTCGCTCTATTTAAATCGGCCTCATTGTCAAAGAAAGACTGCCAATGATTCATGGTAAATAATTCCATGGACATACTTGCTACTTCGGCAATCTCCATTGGATATTCTTTAAAAGCACTTAGTGCCAATGGATGAGAAAGAAAGGAATGAATAGCATGCCCACCTTCATGTACCATGGTCGTAACATCACTCATTTGTCCTGCTGCATTCATAAAAATAAACGGAGCTCCCGATTCCGCCAATGGACAATTATATCCGCCAGGAGCTTTTCCTTTTCTACTTTCTAAATCAAAATGTTTTAGTTCATTCATTTTACGTAAGCAATCTGCGAAGAATGGATTTAATTGTTCAAAACAAGCAACCGATTTTTCATACAAATCCTTACCATCCGTAAATGGTCTTAAAGGCTTGGTACCAGCAGGTTCTGCTTCGGTATCCCATGGCTTTAATGTATCCAATCCAAGCTTTTGTTTTTTACGGGCATAAATTTTATCAATCAAAGGAAGTACATGCAATTTAATGGCTTCGTGAAATTGGAAGCAATCCTCTTTTGAATAGTCAAATCTGCCCAACTCCGCAAATTTGTAATCTCGAAAATTAGCAAACCCAGCATTCACTGCAATCTGATGTCTTTTTTGAATCAAAGTAGTGTACAATTCATGCATTGCATCTTTATCCTGTAAGCGACGCTCTTGAATTTTTTTATACGCTTCTTCCCTCACTGCTCTGTTTTCATTTTCTAAAAACTGAGCTGCTTGTTGCAAAGTATATTCTTGACCATTCATTTCAATTGTCATTTTGCCCGCAATGGTTCCGTATTGTTGTTGCAATACACTCAATTCTGCTTGCAAAGGAATATTTTCGGCTCTAAACAAATCAATACTTTTTTTAACTGAGCGCAAATAAGTAAAGTATTGATCTTTGTCAAGTTGATCAGTGAAAGGACATGCAACTAATTTCTTATTCAATGCATCAGCATAAGGTTGCATTTGAGGTTGAATTTCCATACAGAAATAAGTGAAGGCCTCTTCCAATGTTTTATCGGTAGTGTCACATGTCATTTTAATTTGTCTCCAACATGCATCTTCACTAACAAATGCCTCCAATTCGCTTAAATCCAATAGCCATTTTTCCAAAGCGGACTTGCTTTCAATTGGACGTTCAGATAGCTCCTTAAAAAAGGGCTCTAAACCTGCCCAATCTGTTAAAATAAAGTCCGTAGGAAGATATTGATGAGGTGTTTTTTTTATGTCTGCTGTTCTTAGCATAAGTTGAGATTTTAAGTGGCAAATTTACTACTTTTACACACTTTAAAAGATTTAATAGTGGCTAACAGTATTCATTTATTACCAGATCATATTGCCAACCAAATTGCGGCCGGGGAAGTGATTCAACGACCTGCCAGTGCAGTTAAGGAATTATTGGAAAATGCAGTGGATGCAGGGGCCACAGAAATTAAATTGATTATCAATGATGCCGGCAAGGCGTTAATTCAAGTAATTGATAATGGGAAAGGCATGAACCCCATTGATGCTCAAAATGCCTTTGCGCGTCATGCTACCAGTAAAATAAGTGCCATTGAAGATCTATTTCAAATTAGAACAATGGGATTTAGAGGGGAAGCGCTAGCATCTATTGCGGCCGTCTCCCAAGTGAGTTTAAAAACAAGACAGGCTGAAGAAGAATTAGGGACCAGTGTTGAAATTGAAAATAGTCAGGTTTCAGAAACCAGCCCAATAGCCTGTCCTGTTGGCACAAGCATTAGTATGAAAAATTTATTTTTCAATGTGCCTGCCAGACGTAATTTTTTAAAGAGTAATTCGGCCGAATTAAAACATATCATAGAAGAATTTACACGAGTTGCGCTTGCCTTTCCTGAAATATATTTTAGTTTAACCAATAATGGACAGGATGTATTTCATTGGGAAGCTGGCAGTTTTAAACAAAGGGCTATACATGTGCTGGGCAATAGCTATCAAACTAAGTTAGTGGCCGTTGGAGAAAAAACAGACTACTTAACAATTTCAGGGTTTGTAGGAAAGCCAGAGACTGCAAAAAAAACCAGAAGCGATCAATATTTTTTTGTGAATCGTCGGTTCATTAAAAGTGCCTACTTGCATCATGCCATCTCAAATGCATTTGATGGATTAATTCCCAAAGAGAATTTTCCAAGTTACATTTTATATATAGATGTAGACCCATCACAGGTAGATATCAATGTGCATCCGACTAAACAAGAAATAAAATTCGAAGACGATAAAATTATTTATGCTTTTGTACAAGCAGCAGTAAAACATGCTTTGGCTCAGTTTAGCATTGCCCCCTCCTTAGATTTTTCTTTGGATGCCAATATACAATCATTGGACGCTATACAAAAGCCTATTTCAGATGAGCAAAGAAACAGTACTGCAAGTAGTTCGCTATACGCAGGCTTTACACAAAAAAATCAAGCCCATTTTATTCCTAGAACAAGTGAAGCGGAAAGGACAGCATGGAAAAGTTTTTTTTCAGACATTCCAACTAGTCAGGATCAAGACAATGATTTAAGCGAAACAAGTTCTGCAAATGATGGCTTTATCGTAAAGTCATCTTCAATGGGTTTATACCAAGAAAAACAAGGAATTGAGGTGGATGAAAATGCAACGCTTTTACAAATAAATAATACCTATATCATTGCCCCCGTTGGTGCCGGATTAATTATGGTGCATCAACAATTAGCACACGAACGCGTGTTGTATGAAAAATACCAAAAGGCAAGCGTTCAGCCACATGCAACCCAAAAAAGTTTATTCCCAGTTGTATTAGAATTAAGCGTTGCAGATGCGATATTATTAGAAGAAATTATTGAGGACTTGGCCATCATTGGATATGAAATTGAGCCATTTGGTCAAAACAGTTTTATTATACAAGGCATACCTGCTGATGTGATTTTTGGCAATGAAAAAAATGCAATTGAACTGTTATTGGAACAATTCAAACATTTTAGCGGTGATATTAAATTTAGCAAGAGAGAGAAAATAATTCGATGCATGGCCAGACAATCAGCCATTAAAGCGGGTCAAGGATTATCTCAAAAAGAAATGCACGGCCTAATCGAGTCCCTCTTTAATTGTGAAACAGCTAATGTCACTGCAACAGGCGCTCCTACTTATATTGATTTTAAAGAAGGTTATTTGGACAATCTGTTTAGCAAATAAAAATGCTAATACTTATATAATGAATGGATTAATTGGCATTCATAATTGCAGTAAGGTATTCCTCTACCGCATGGCGAACTGGATATGTTTTTTGACTTACATGATTTCCTACCAAAACAGAAAATAAAAGTCGGGTTCCTTTATTAGTGATAATGTAGCCGCTTAACGCAATTTGATTGCCTAATGTTCCTGTCTTAGCATAAAGTACTCCTGGAATATCTTTGTAATAAGAAGAAAGTGTACCCTTGCCACCTTGAGCAAATACTCCTTTTATTCTTTGCATTGAAAACTCTTTTTCCATTTGTTGCAATAATGCAATATAATTTTCTGGAGTAGTCAAATTGAATCTACTTAATCCGCTACCATCGGCCCATTCAGGCTTTTGAGGAAAAATAGAAAAGTCGGTTTTTAAGATGGTATCAATAATTGCGGCATCATCCATTTTGCCTAATAACTTTTGGCTAGTCATAAGTAATACCTGCTCTGCAAAAAAGTTATCACTTCGATTCATCATTATTTTAAGCAAACTATCAGTAGGCACTGTTTTAATAACTGATGTATTAGACTGCCTCCAACCATTTTGAATCGCAATTGATTTTTTAGGACGCAAACTGTCTTCGATAAGTGCCTTGACTATTAAATATTTATTGTCCGTAATAAACGGAACTTGTTGCATTGCATCTTTTAAAGTATCTGCTTTTGCAAAAAATTGATTGCTTAATTTTTCACGGGTCCAAACTGTATAATTAGTTGGCAATACTTGTTTTTTTGTAAAGAAATTTGGAGCGATTGCTACACCAGTTTCTTTTTTAGAAAAGGTAACCACATTACCATATATGTTTAACCTGTTTCTTTCAGGTTGATAGTCTTCGGGGTAATCGTCCCATGCCCAGCCCCTTCCATAAGAAGCAAAATTATCTGCTTCAGTAGGTAAGCATAAAACAATTTTCTTTTTGGTCGTTTTAATTAAATCAGCAACCGGTTGATAAACAAAATCAGGATGCAAAAAACTTGGATCACCCAATGGCATTAAAAATATTGAATCCTTATTTTCAGCAAATTGCCAGCCAGGAATTGAGTCTGATAAATACTTCATCCCTAAATAACATGATTGAATTTTTGTATTACTAGCTGGGGTAAAATAATGATCACTTTGGTATTTATCCACCCATTGTTGGGTTGATTCATTAAATACAGCAATACCTACATGTGCTCCTTTTAATGCAGGAGATGCCAACAAAGTTGCTTGTGCAGATTGAGCACGAACTGCGTTAACCGAAAACAATACTGCAATAAATAAAAATACAATTGGAGATTTTACTCCCTTTCTAAAGCTCTTAGCCATCTTTCAGGAATTTCGTTATTGGAAGCTACTAAATAATCTTTGTAACTACAAGGACACCACTGCTCATTATGTAATTGCATCCACCAACGACCAGTACTTTTGCTTTGCAAAAATTTGGTATCAATATCCGAAAAAGCGATGTGAAATTCTTTAAATCTTTCAATATCAGATAATGGGGATTCTTTTTTACCTCTATGTACTCCATCTACAATATACCAAATCATTTGAGCCATTTGAATGGCTGTCAAACCATTTCGATCCTGCTCAGATTGATATCCAAATAAACCAATTGTGCTCGTTTTCCAACTCATACCTGCATATTGCATTAATACACAAGCTTCTTCCCCATTAAAACCATTTGGCGTTATTAGATTGGCAGGAGCATGTGCATTTTGTATTGCACTTATGTCAAAACTCATCATATGACTATCTCTAATCACCGGCTCCATTTCTTCAATACTTTCTCGCACTACCCCCAATCTAAAGCAATCAAATCTAAGCTTATCTATGGTCTCCAACATATGAGGATGCATGAAATAACTTTGAAATCCTATATGCGCATAATGATTTAAATGATTGGGTAGTCCTGTAAATAATTCCTCTAAAAAATGATCTGAAGGAAGCCTAGCTTCCAAATCAAGGTCAATTTTAGCATCTGTTACTACGGCATTTACCAACGTTGGAATGGAAGTATAAGAATGATATTGCGCCAACGTTAAATCATGTGAACCACCAATGATCACAACTTTCTTATCTTGTAAAAGCAACTCGGAAATCACTGTTCTTAATGCTGCGTAGCTGTCTTGTATAGATTGACCTAATTTAACATTACCCAAATCAGCAATAGTTACTTGTGCATGCCAATAGTAAAGATTATAAAAGGCTGCTCTAATAGCATCGGCAGCAGCATGTCCATTTAAAGCGAAACCCGCCCCTCGGCACTCTCCTGCTCCAATAATCACCAAATCAGCATTCGATATATCCGGCAAGCTGCCTTCATTAACCAATATATGCTTACCTAGTTGGGTATCACGATAGCCCTCATCATTGGAAAGAAGGTCTAAATTTACAGGTTCAAGAAAATCTTGTATGGACGAAAGTGACATGCGATTGAATTAACTATATCATAAACGCAAATTCTGTCAAAAGATTGCCCCAATAGGGACCAAACTTGCAATAATTAAGCCCTAATCCTGGAATTTGTAGCCAATTCCTCGGATAGAGATAAAATGTAGGGGATTGCGCACATCTCGTTCAAAGTATTTTCTAAAATTAAGGATGAAATTATCAATCGTCCTGGTATTAGGAAAAACATTATACCCCCAAACTGTTTGCAAAATACGCTCCCTAGAAACTACTGTATTTTTATGATCAATTAGTAATTTTAAAAGCATTGCTTCCTTTTTTGTCAGGGTAATTTTTTCGCCATTGAAAGTGATTGCTTCTAAGGAATTAAAATCAAATTTATTTTCTGCAAAAACATATTTATCTACGGCAGCTGGAGTAGATATGGCATTTGATTTTTGAATCAACTTAGCCACCCTCAACAACAGCTCTTCCAAATTAAAGGGCTTAGTCATATAATCGTCAGCCCCAATTTTTAACCCCTGTACTTTATTTGCACTAGTATTTTTTGCACTTAAAATTAAGATTGGCGTTTGATTATTATTTAACCTAACCATTTCAGTTATTGAAAAACCATCTACGCCGGGCAACATTACATCTAAAATAATTAAATCAAAATGAGCTTGTTCAATTTGTTTTAACGCTTCGGGCCCATCATAAGCAGAGCTTACTTCATAACCCTCTAAACTTAAATTAAGTTTTAATGCGTCGTGTAAATTCACTTCATCTTCTACTAATAAAATGGTATGATTTGACATATTATTTCAATAAATAGGTAAAGGTAAATATACTTCCGACAGGGCTATTTGGGCTCACTTCTAATTTAGCCTGATGGAATATTGCGATTCGCTTACATAAGTACAAGCCAAGCCCAGTACCCTTTGTCGACCTTGTGTATTCAGCGCCCACTCTATAAAATTTTTCAAATATCTTTTCCTTATCTGCAGCAGGCACACCTACACCCTCATCTGCAACACTCATCTTAATACAATCTTGTTGTTGTATTAAAGTGATGGTAATAATACTAGCAGCGCTTGAATACTTGATTGCATTGTCTACTAAATTATTTAAAAGCAATTGTAATAATACAGACTCCCCTTTTATATAAATATCTTCTTGAATGAGCTGCTTAAATTGACGATCAGGAAACCGGTTGTTAAAAATCTTTAAGGTATTTTCAACAATTAATGAAAAATCAACTTCCTGTGTATTAGATTGATATTCGCCCATATCTAATTGAGACGCAAGTAAAATATTATTACATAAATTATCAAGGCGCTGAGTCTCTAATAATGAAATTTCAAGCATCTTTTTTTGTTGTGCTGGATCTAAGCTTCTCTTTAATAAAGTTTCAATATTCAGTTGTGTGATTGCAATGGGGGTTTTTAATTCATGTGTAACCGCCATCATGAAATTTTGTTGTTGATTTGAATATCGAATTTGCCTTTGTAAAGAGCGATAAACATAAATCGCCCCTAATAAAAACAAAAATAATATGGTAAGCCCTTCCCCAATATATTGCTTATGCTTTCTTGCTTGATAGTCCTGAATAGTAAGCACTTTTTGAGCTAAGGCAGGATCATTTGTTTGAAAAGTTCCGTATTGCACATTTGCAATTTGATCATTTTGTTTATCCAATGCAACATACCACCACATGAAAGCAACTACCATGTAGGATAAAAATAACCAGTAAAAAAACCTGATAAATTGAAGTTCTGAAATTTTTTTAAAGCGACTCATTATGGCTTTATTTTTTCTACTCTAATACCAGTAGATAATACGTTTTCAAGGGGGTCTTCACGCATCGTATGCTGCAATACAAATTTGTACAAGCCTTTTTTAAAGTGAACCGTATCGGAACTAATTGGAATTCGTTGATCATAAATATCATCCATTCCTGTTCCAAGCCACCCCTTTTCGTCATCTGCTAGATTTAAATTTACCGATTGCTTAGTAACAGAATCGTTGGGTGCGATTGTATTTAACTGAATCCAAATATTTTTATAATGATAGGCATTATGGTGTCTTATTACAAAATACACCTTATATGCAGCAGCTGAATCCGAAATAGCAAATTGATATTCATTGGGTTGACGCGAAGCCCATTTATGATCAGCATAGGTAGTAGCTTGCTCATATAATTGCTTTGTCTGACAACTCGTAAACAGTGAAATTGCCAAAACGGAATTGATGGCCCATTGCAAATTAATACGGAACATTTTATAGCACATTTAAAATTTGTTCTTTTGCTTTTTCTAATTCGTCTTTCATAAGAATGACCGATTTTTGAATATCGATATCATTGGCTTTTGATCCTGTTGTATTTATTTCTCTACCCATTTCTTGTAATATAAAAGAAAGCTTTTTCCCTTTAGATGGTTCTTTTTCTTTTAATACATCTTTAAAATAAGTGCAATGATTAGTTAGTCTAACTTTTTCTTCTGAGATATCAATTTTTTCAATATAATAAATCAATTCTTGCTCTAATCGATTGTTATCGTACTTATCTGCACCAACATGCTGCTCCAATAATTTAACAAGCCCTTCTTTAATCTTAACCCTTCGATTGGGTTCGTGAACTGCAATACTAGCTTGTTGCGCTTCAATAGCAGCAACTCTTTCCAATAAATCTTTTTCAATTGATTTACCTTCATCAATACGATGTTGAATAAGTTGACTAATTGCCAATTGTAATAAATCTGAAATCGCCTTCCACTCCTCCTCTGTAATCACCTCACTTGTTGAAGAAACAACATCCGGTAATTTTAATAATGTACTTAATAAATTTTCTTTCTCAATCCCTAATTCATTGGCCAATTCAACAATAGGTTGGTAATAAGATTTTGCCAATGCTGTATTAATACTTACTGGTTTTGAAACACCATTTGACTTTACAGATATATTACATTCAACGCTTCCTCTAAATAAAGTTTCATTTAATTTATTTCTAATCTCAACTTCATAAGGTTTTAATAAAGAAGGAATATTTAAACGCAAGTCAAACTGCTTACCATTAAGTGACTTAACCTCAATTAATAAAGTCTTTTCATTAAAATTCGTTTCAGCACGTCCATAACCTGTCATTGAATGCAACATAGTAAACCTTTTTATTAGTGAATAAAGGTATTAAATTATAGGCAAGGGAAGGCAATTTTTAAAAATCAATGCCAATGAAATTCTTCTTTTTCTGCTGATACTGGACAAAATCAAAAGTATACAATTTGCCAGGTCTATGCGTAACATGCGTCTCCATCTCATCTGTATCATTTAAGAAGCCCATGGATGCAAACTTCTTCCTAAAATTTCGTCTATCTAATTTTACATCTAAAATGGCTTCATATACATTTTGCAACTGCCTCAATGAAAATTTTACAGGCAATAAATTAAAGGCCAGGGGTTGCTCCTGAATTCTTTTTTGCAACCACCTAGTGCAAACCTCTAAAATTTGCTGATGATCAAAAGCCATTTCGGCAATCTGATTCACGTTATGCCATTTAAGCCCATTATCGTGTAATAATAATTGATGGTGTTTGGTGTTTAACAATGATGCATATACGGTTGTAACCACTCTACCTCCTGGGTGTCTATCTGGCTTGCTAAAAGTATGTACCTGCTCCAAAAATACGTCGGTCATACCCGTTCTTTGCTTTAGTACCCTATTTGCGGCAGCATCTAAATCCTCATCTGCATTTACCTTATCCCCCAATAATGACAATTGACCTTCATATTTAGCTAAGTCGCTTTTTATAAGCAACACTTTAAGCGAATTTTCATGAAAACCGAAAATTACACAGTCTACAGTTAAGGGTACTGTTGGGTAAGAGCCTACTAATTCCATAGCATCTCGTTCAGGTACAACTATATTATTAGCAGCAAGTGAATTGTTGGGTTCTATCATAAGCAATCGAAAATAAAAGCAATCGAATACCAAAATACGAAATAAAAGAATAAAACAATTTGTAATTTAGCAGACATTTCAAAACATGTATACAAAAGATCAAATACAAGCATTTCAATTAGCTACGAAAAACTTCATAGATACTCCTCATGATATTGAATTGGAGACCCTCAAAAAAGTGCTAAAATTTCACGAATATCAATATTATGTAGCCGCTCAACCTTTAATTAGTGATTATGAATATGATGTTTTATACCAACAATTAATTGCATTAGAAGCCGCATCCCCTAATTTAATTACCCAAGACTCACCAAGTCAAAGGGTCGGAAATAGTTTAAACAATAATTTTGAAACTGTACCACATTTGGTGCCGATGTTGAGTTTGGAGAATAGTTACAATGCCGAAGATTTAAATGATTTTGATAGAAAAGCAAGAGAAGGCGCTTCATTAGACAGTATCACATATTGCGTTGAACCTAAATTTGATGGTGCGAGTATTTCATTGATATATGAAAATGATTTATTAGTTCGTGCTAGCACCCGGGGAGATGGAGTTGCTGGTGAAGAAATTACGCAAAATATAAAACAAATAAGATCGATCCCACTCAGTGTTCCTCTCTCTGAATATGGTATTCAGCAAATGGAGATAAGAGGGGAGGTTATTATGAGTAAAAAATCTTTTGAAGATTTCAATGATAAGTTAAAAGCAAAACAGCAATCAACCCTAGCAAATCCACGTAATGCTGCGGCAGGTAGTTTAAGAATGAAGGATCCTAAGGAAGTAGGGGAAAGAAATTTAGATGCTTTCATTTATCACATTAGTTATTATACCTTAAAAGAAGGTGCAGCAGTACCTGAACTATTAAAGACACATAGTGGATCATTAGAACTATTGTGGAATATGGGTTTTAGATCACCACAAAAAGAGCGTAAAATAATTTCGAACATTGACGGCGTAATTCATTTTTGTACTGATTTTGAATCAGCAAGAGACAGTTTGCCATACGAAATAGATGGATTGGTCATAAAAATTAATGACTTCGCATTGCAAGAAAAATTAGGAATGACTTCCCACCATCCTAGATGGGCAATTGCTTATAAATTTAAAGCTAGACAAGCAACTACAATTTTAGAAAGTGTAGAATTTCAGGTTGGAAGAACGGGTGCGGTAACTCCAGTTGCAAAATTAAAGCCAGTTGCCATTGGCGGAGTAACGGTTTCAAGTATTTCCATGCATAACGAAGAATATATTAGAGAAAAAGATTTGCGCTTAGGAGATACTGTGATTATTGAAAGGGCTGGAGATGTAATTCCTCAAATTGTACATTCAATTGCAACATTAAGAAAAGGAACAGAACAAATTATTTCATTTCCAACTACTTGTCCGGTATGTGAATTCATTTTAGAGAAAGAAGAGACCGAAGCAGTTTGGAGATGTAATAATCCAAATTGCACCGCTCAAATTGTGGAACGTATAATTCATTTTGTGAGTAAAGACGCAATGGATATTAAAAGTTTTGGAGATGCAAATATTAGAAAATTTTATGAATTAGGTTTATTGAAAAATATTCCTGAAATATATAATTTAAACTTTGAGGTGATTAGTAAATTAGAAGGTTTTGGAAAAAAAAGTGTTGATAATTTAAAAACAGCAATCGACGCTTCTAAATCACAGCCGTTATATAGATTAATTTACGCATTAGGTATTCGCTTTGTTGGAGAAACTACTGCGAAAACAATTGCATCTCACATTGAACACATTTTAGACTTACAGAATTTATCAATTGAACAACTACAATCATACGAGGATGTTGGCGTTAAAGTAGCCAATAGTATTTACCACTATTTTAATGAAGCAAAAAATATTGCACTTTTAAAAGATTTGGAAGCATTGGGCTTAAATATGATTCAAACCAATGCCACTGCAGTAGATGGCAATTTATCTGGATTGAATTTTTTATTTACAGGAACACTTACTCAATTAAAAAGATCCGATGCTGAAGCAATGGTTGAAGCGCGCGGCGGTCATATTGTAAGTGGCGTTAGTAGTAAATTAAATTACTTAGTTGTGGGCGATGATGCCGGAAGCAAATTAGAAAAAGCAAAAAAAATAGCCTCGATAAAAATAATTACCGAGGCTGATTTTGTGGACCTTGTAAAAAACTAAGGCAGTTACTTATCTATTAAATAATCCCTTTTGATGCAAGATATTCTGCAATTTGTACTGCGTTGGTAGCCGCACCTTTGCGTAAGTTATCGCTCACAATCCACATGTTTAATGTTTTTGCTTGTGTTTCGTCACGACGTAAACGACCTACAAAAACATCGTCTTTTTCATGAGCCCATAATGGCATAGGATAAAACTGTGCTGCATCGTCCTGTTGAACTACCACACCTGGAGCTGTAGCTAATTCAGCAATCAATTCTTTTAAATCAAATTCATTTTCAAACTCCACATTCACACTTTCGCTGTGCCCTCCCATCACTGGAATACGCACTGTGGTTGCTGTAACTTTAATATTTTCATCTTGCATTATTTTGCAAGTTTCATTAACCATTTTCATTTCCTCTTTAGTATATCCGTTTTCTAAAAAAACGTCAATTTGAGGTATTGCGTTTAAATCAATTTGATATTTATAAGCCATTTCATCAGCACCCAATTGCTTGCCTGCTCTTTCAGCCATTAATTGGTCTACTGCTTGCTTACCAGTACCTGTAACACTTTGGTAAGTACTAACAATTACTCTCTTGATTTTATATTTTGCATGCAATGGTTGCAATGCTACAACCATTTGAATGGTCGAACAGTTTGGATTTGCAATAATCATATCGGCTGCAGTTAATACCGCAGCATTCACTTCAGGCACTACTAATTTTTTAGTTGGATCCATTCTCCATGCCGAAGAATTGTCAATTACACGAATGCCTGCCTCAGCAAATTTCGGAGCCCACTCAGTTGAAGTACCTCCACCTGCTGAAAATATTGCAACTGCAGGCTTTGCAGCAATACCCTCTTCCATGCCTACCACTTTATAAGTTTTTCCTTTAAAAATGACTTCCTTGCCTACTGAACGTGCAGAGGCAACTGGAATTAATTCAGTAACTGGGAAATTTCTTTCAGCTAGTACTTGTAACATTTTTGTGCCTACTAGCCCTGTGGCACCTACTACTGCAACACGCATGGTTATTGGTTTTTATTTTTAAAAATTCATTCATTTGTTTTCAGTGATGTAACAATAAATCCAAAGTCCTTTCAAGGACTTTAAAATCATCAGAGTTTTCTTTTTCAAGTCTTATTTTTTAAAAAGACTTAGAAAAAGAAAAAGCCTTCCAATATTTGGAAGGCTTCTGAGTATATTTATTCGCATACAAACAATCAGACCTTCCTCTTAGAGTGGTTTCTTAACTTGTTTTGTATGTTTATTATTCATCATTGTGGAACAAAATTAATTGGATACAATCATTTTTCCAAATTAAACTAATTCAATATCAAAGTTCACTAAAGAAACAAACGATTGTACGCGTCCTTTAATATCGTCCATATTGATCTCCGTTAATCTTTGAGTACCAAATTTTTCAACGCAATAGCTAGCCATTGCACTTCCTAAGATTATTGCAGACTTCATATTTTCAAAAGAAAAATCTTTTGTCTTAGCCAAATGTGCAACAAATCCACCAGCAAATGTATCACCAGCACCAGTTGGATCAAATACTTCCTCCAATGGTAAAGCTGGAGCAAAGAACACTTCATTTTCATGGAACAACAAAGCGCCATGCTCTCCTTTTTTAATGATTAAATATTTTGGACCCATTGCCATAATCTTTTTAGCGGCTTTCACTAAACTATACTCACCACTTAATTGACGTGCTTCACTATCATTTACCATTAAAACATCCACTAAACTAATAGTATGTAATAAATCATCTAACATAATTTCCATCCAAAAATTCATCGTATCCATAACGATTAATTTAGGACGTGTCTTCATTTGCTTAATAACACTACTTTGTACGCCAGGCACTAAATTCCCTAACATTAAAATATCACAATCTTGATAGCTTTCTGGAACCACAGGTTCAAAATTTTCTAACACATTTAATTGTGTATCTAAAGTATCACGCGTATTCATATCTAAATGATACTTACCGCTCCAGAAAAAGGTCTTCTCGTCTTTTTTAATTTGAACGCCTTCTAAAATAACTCCACGATTGGTTAATGCATCCAATTCGGATTGAGGAAAGTCACCTCCAACTACAGAAATTTGCTTAACGGGTGTAAAATTAGATGCACACCATGCAATATAGGTAGCTGCACCACCAATAATTTTATCACTTTTCCCAAAGGGTGTTTCGATGGCATCAAAGGCCATAGATCCTACAACTACTAAAGACATTGTTTTGTGTTTTATTTCAGGCGCGAAACTACGATTTTTAAAGTTAAGTTGAGAGCAAGGCTAGCGTGAATTAAATAAGCAACTCATAACTAATTGATAATCAAAAACTAACGATTTTGCCATTTTATTTTAAAAATAACTCATTTTTAAAGGCTACATTTAATAAATTTGCATAAATAATTAACCAATTTTAAGTCATGGCAAGAATTAAAACCGAAAAAAATATATCTAGAAAAGATGTAATTGTAAGTAAAGCTGCAACTCTTTTTAGAGAAAAAGGATATAAGGCTGCAAGCATGCGTGACTTAGCTGAAGCGGTTGGTGTAGAAGCTGCTAGCCTATACAATCATATTAAATCAAAAAGCGAGTTATTGCACGAGTTGGTTTTTAGTGTTGCCAATAAGTTTGTTTTAAAAATGGATGAAATTGAATCAGAGTCGATCACTTCATTGCAAAAAATGGAAAAGATTTTACGATTCCATATTAGTGAAATGATCCATCATTATGAAGAAGTATATGTGAGCGATAGAGAATGGAAGCATTTGTCTGACCCATATTTATCCAATTATCAAAATCAAAGAAGAGTTTATCGCAAAAGATTAGCTGCTATCATTGAAGAAGGTATCCGAAATAAAGAAATCAAAGCAATAGATGCACCAACCGTAGTACTTATATTTTTACATGCTGTCAGTGGAATAGAAAGCTGGCATCGCTCCACTAAAAAAATTACTGCCGAAGAACTAGAACAAAACATGGTTGCAATTTTAATTGATGGTTTAAAAGCAAATAAATAAGATTAACTTTGTTGCTAATCTTATACAGTGTCAGAAAGAAACAATTTTATTGATTACATCCGAATTTTCGCCCACAGTGGTCATGGTGGAGCTGGATGTAAACATTTTTTACGCAATAAATTAACTGCAAAAGGCGGACCCGATGGTGGCGATGGTGGTCGTGGGGGTCATGTTATCTTAAGAGGTAATAGCCAGCTTTGGACTTTATTACACTTACGTTATCATAAAAATGTAATTGCGGATAATGGTGAAAATGGCAGTAAAAATAATTGTACCGGCAAGGACGGAAAAGATATTATCATTGAAGTTCCATTAGGTACCATAGCAAGAGATGAAGAAACTGGAAAAATTGAAGCAGAGATATTACATGATGGTCAAGAAATAGTTTGGTTGAAAGGAGGAAGAGGTGGCTTGGGTAATAGCAATTTCGCAACTGCAACACAGCAAGTACCTGAATATGCTCAACCTGGTGAAGATGGTATAGAAGGTTGGAAGCAAATTGAATTGAAAGTACTAGCAGATGTTGGATTGGTTGGATTCCCAAATGCAGGTAAATCCACTTTATTATCTTCTATTACAGCAGCCAAACCCAAAATTGCCAATTACGCATTTACTACTTTAACTCCGCAATTAGGCATGGTGGAATATCGCGACAATCGATCTTTTTGTATTGCCGATTTACCCGGAATTATTGAGGGTGCTGCCGAAGGAAAAGGCCTTGGGCACAGATTCTTAAGGCATATTGAACGCAATGCAGTTTTGTTATTTTTAATTCCCGCCGATTCAAATGACCATAAAAAAGAGTTTGAAATTTTAAAGAACGAACTCAATGAATTCAATCCGGAATTACTTCAAAAAGAATTTATCATTGCCGTTAGTAAATCAGATTTGTTAGATCAGGAATTACAAGATGCCATTGAAAAAGAATTACCAGAAAATATCCCACACATATTTATCTCTTCTGCAATCAATAAAAATTTGATTGAATTAAAAGATATGCTTTGGAGCGCATTGAATAAGCCGATACAATAATGCGCAAGCTAACTATTCATTTTTCTAAACTACATTAATAAAAAAGGTCCTGAAATTTCAGGACCTTTTTTATTATCAACTATCTTTTAAATACTAGTGGTTATTTGACTTTGAAGCTTTACTACGCTCGTTTTCGTCTAACATTGACTTACGCATACGTACTGACTTCGGTGTTACTTCAATACACTCATCAAACTGAATGTACTCCATACACTCTTCCAAAGTAAACAAGATTTTTGGAGTGATACGAACGCTATCATCACTACCGCTCGCACGGTGGTTTGTTAATTTTTTCATCTCCACAGCGTTGATATTTAAATCACCTGGTTTGATATGCTCTGCCAAAATTTGACCTGCATAAACTTCCTCACCTGGCTCAATAAAGAAACGACCTCTATCTTGTAATTTATCAATTGAATATGCAGTTGTTGTACCACCTGTTTTTGCAACCAATACACCATTGTTACGACCAGGAATCTGGCCTTTCCAAGGCTTGTATTCATTAAAACGGTGCGCCATTACAGCTTCACCTGCAGTTTGTGTTAACATTTGAGAACGTAAACCAATCAATCCTCTTGATGGAATATCAAACTCTAAGTGTTGCATTGAACCTTTAGATTCCATAATCAACATTTCACCCTTCTTTTGAGTTACTAGGTCAATTACTTTACCGCTAAATTCTTCAGGAACATCTACCACTAAAATTTCATACGGCTCATGCTTCTTACCATCTACATCTTTCACTAACACTTGAGGATTACCCACTGTTAATTCATATCCTTCACGACGCATTGTTTCAACCAATACACCCAAGTGCAAGATACCACGACCGTAAACTAAGAAACTATCAGCACTATCTGTTTCCTCAACACGTAATGCTAAGTTCTTTTCTGTTTCTTTTATTAATCGATCACGAATGTGACGAGAAGTTACAAACTTACCTTCCTTACCAAAGAACGGCGAGTTGTTAATACTAAAAGTCATACTCATTGTAGGTTCATCTACACTGATAATTGGTAATGCTTCTGGATTTTCAGGATCAGCAATGGTATCACCAATGTTGAATTCTTCTAAACCTACCACAGCACATAAGTCACCAGAAACAACTTCTGTTACCTTACGCTTACCCATTCCTTCAAATACGTATAATTCTTTTACTTTATTCTTTTTAATGCTCCCATCAGCTTGTACCAACACAATGTTTTGGCCTTCTTTAATAGTACCTCTTTCTACTTTACCAATAGCAATACGACCTAAGAAAGTAGAGTAGTCTAATGAAGTAATTTGCATTTGAGTATGACCTTCTTTCACATCAGGACCTGGTACATATTTCAAGATACCATCCATTAAAGGAGTGATGTCATCACAAGGAGTTAAGCTATCATTGAACCAACCATTTTTACCACTACCATAGAAAGTAGGGAAATTTAATTGCTCCTCTGTTGCATCCAAGTTAAAAAATAATTCAAAAACTGCATCGTGCACTTCATCAGGACGACAGTTTTCTTTATCCACTTTATTGATGATTACAATTGGCTTTAAATTCAACTGCAATGCTTTTTGTAATACGAAACGAGTTTGAGGCATTGGCCCTTCAAAGGCATCCACTAACAAACAAACACCGTCTGCCATTTTTAATACACGCTCAACCTCACCACCAAAGTCAGAGTGACCAGGTGTGTCAATTACGTTAATTTTAACGTCTTTATAAGTTACTGAAGCGTTCTTACTTAGGATAGTAATACCTCTTTCACGCTCTAACTCGTTGCTATCCATAATAAGATCACCAGTTTCTTGGTTGTCTCTGAATACCTTAGTTGCGTGTAAAATTTTGTCAACCAATGTAGTTTTACCGTGGTCAACGTGCGCGATAATCGCGATGTTTCTTATTTCCATGTACTGTTTTGAGGCTGCAAAGGTACACCCTTTATAGTCCTAAAAAAAACAAAACAGCTAAAAGGATAAATAAGACTTATACCCTAATATATATTTTATTTTTATCTAATATATAACCCAATAACCAGCAAACTAACATATACGATAATGCGAAGGCTAAAGAGGCCCAATATGGAGCAAAATGAGAGAATCCATGCTGAAAAATCCACTCAAAAAGGGACTGATCGCCCATTTTAACCGTGTACAACACTGTTGCTAAGATTTCTGAAAATAAGTAAATAACCAAGGGATTCTTACCAAATGTCTCAAAAAAGCTTGAAAACTGTAATTGTCTTTGTAATTCTATTCGATAAATGATAGTGCCAATAATGACCATATCCAAGCCAACCGTCAACATTACAAAACTACTTGACCATAACTTTTTGTTGATCGGAAATTGATAATTCCACATAAAACCTAAAAATATAAAACCAGCACCCCACATTAATAAATGTGTAAGGCCTTCGTATGTCTTCCCTTTTTCTTGTATAAACTTACCTACCCTGAATCCAATTAGTACATTCACAATAGCCGGCAAAGTACTTAACCAGCCTTCGGGATCAAATGCAATACCTTCGCCATGGTACATATGCGATTCACCCATTAACCATTTATCAAACAATATGCCTGCATTCCCTGTCATAGTTAATTCTTGACCTGGTAATCCAAAATGAATACTAATATACCAATACACCAATAAAAGTAATGCAGCCAAAACCATCATCACGCGCTCATGCATATAATATGCAATAATAGATCCAATACCATAACACAAAGCAATACGTTGTAATACCCCTAAAATTCGAGTATTAGCGATAGGCCCTGTGAAAGGGAACCAATACATTAAATAACCCAACAAAAATATAAGCGCAGTACGTTTTAAAATTCTAAAAAGTACTGTTGCATTAGAAAGTTTTTCCCATTTTGGCAAAACAAAACTCATTGCATTACCAACAGCAAATAAGAAAGAAGGAAATACCAAATCGGTAGGTGTAAACCCATTCCAATGTGCGTGTAGAAAAGGTGCAAAAGTAGCAGCCCCATCACCAGGTGTGTTTACAATAATCATTAAACAAATAGTCATACCCCTAAATACATCTAGGGATAAAAATCTTTGATTTGACATAGCATCGTTTTTAGACAATCAAGGTACGCAAAATATTTTTTATTCAACCTTGAATTAATTAGCTTTAAGCAAATTAAAGAATATGCGCGCTGCTAGAATTGTATGGATGCTATTGATGGTATTTGTATTCACCTATCTTTTAGGACCACATCCAGCTCCTCCCAAATTTAATTACCAACTTGCAGCAATTGCTGATAATATTAATTTAGATAGCCTAGTTCAAGCAGGAGAAAAAGCACATAAGATCAAACCCAATAATGAAGCTAAAATTATTTGGGCAGACAGTACACATCAACAAACAGAATATGCAATAGTTTACTTACATGGTTTTAGCGCCAGTCAAATGGAAGGCGCACCCGTACATGAAAATATTGCAAAGCAATTTCATTGTAATTTATATTTAGCTCGGTTGGCAGAGCATGGCATTGACACAACCGAAGACTTAGTAAATTTAACTGCCGAAAATTATTGGGAATCTGCAAAACAGGCATATGCTATTGGGAAAAAATTAGGGAAGAAAGTGATTATAATGAGTACATCCACTGGTGGAACACTCTCTTTACAATTAGCCGCAGCTTATCCAGAAATTGCTGGACAAATTATGTACTCACCCAATATCGCCATTAACAACCCTGCTGCATTCATGTTAAATAATCCTTGGGGGTTACAAATTGCAAGATTGGTAAAAGGTGGAAATTATGCAAACATTCAATTTAAAAATCAAGACTATCCAAAATATTGGAATACACATTATCGATTAGAATCTACCGTTGCATTGCAAAATTTAATTGAAGCAACTATGACAAGGGATCAATTTGCAAAAGTACATCAGCCAAGTTTAGTTTTATATTATTACAAGGATGAAGCGAATCAAGATAATGTAGTAAAAGTAAGTGCCATAAAAGAAATGTTATTTGAATTAGGCACCCCTGATTCATTAAAAAAAGGAGTTGCCATTCCTAATGCGGGCAGTCATGTAATTGCCTCTCCAATTGTATCTAAGGATATCATTACTGTTGAAAAAGAAACCATGGAGTTTATTGCGACTAAAATTATTAAATAGCCTTTTATAACGCTAATTAGGTGCAATCACAAAATTTGCATTGGACTTAGCAACAGCTACTGCGATTTTAGAATCCGCAGTTCCATAATATAATATCCATTGGTTTTTAAAAAACACCAACCCTTCTACAAAGCATACATTATTTACCTCTCCCTTTAATTCATAAGGTTTATCAGGATGTATAAAATAATTTACAGAACGATCAATTAATTTATAAGGAGCATTAGCATCAAACAAAGCCTGTCCAGCAGCATAAGTAAATTTAGGCTGTGTGATATCATTGTTATTTGCTGCATTACTGCTATTGTATATTAAAACAATACCCTTTGATGTATATAATGCATAAGGCCCTGGCTCAACCAGGCGACTATCATAATAACCTGCTCTTGGTTGCAATACACTTATTAATTTTTGACTTTCACTATTCTCTAATGCATCCCAATGCAATAAATCGGTCGAAGTAGCCATGAATAAATCCGTATCACCAAAGTACATCCAATATTTTCCATTCACTTTTTTAGCAACCATTTTTTCACCTACTTGCTCCACTACAATTGCGCCCGATTTGGACCAACTGTTTATGTATTTAGGTGATTGTAAAACGGGGCCTCTCTTTTCCCAATGTATTAAATCGGCGGTAGTCGCAAAACAAAGTCTTGCGGTTTTGCCATCATAGGAAGTATAAGTAAGCAAATAGCCGCTATCAGGCATAGCTACTATTCTTGGATCTTCCACACCACCCTTCCATTCGTACTTTAATACCGAATCCTTTGCTGGATAAAAAATAGGAGCAGCTTGTTTTGTAAAATGAATACCGTCCTCACTAATAGCCAATCCTAAGCGCGAAGTCATCGCACTATCCTGAGCGCGATATAACAAATACACTTTTCCATCTTTTACAAATGCAGTTGGATTTAAAACATTTTTGGATTGCCAATGCACAACACTATTACTTACTGGGCAGTTAAAAGTAAAGGTAGTGTCTGGTAATAAGATAGGATTACTGGAATCAACTTTTACAAATGTGTTGAAAGACCAAGCGGCCTGTAATTTTTCTTGATTTCCAGAAAAGTTACAGGCCGCTAATATAAATAGAGTAGAAAGAATTAAAATATTTTTCATTCTACCAAGGTACAAAATGTTATTAATCTATTTGTCTTTTATGTTTACTTGACATATACGTATATACCGAAGGAATTACAAACAATGTCAAAATAAGGGAGAACATCAATCCTCCTACAATTACTGTTCCTAATGACTTACGGCTACTTGCAGCTGCGCCTAAACTAATTGCAATTGGCAATGCGCCTAATGCAGTTGCTAAACTTGTCATTAAAATTGGGCGGAATCTTTGTGCCGCAGCTTCTAATACCGCTTCTCTAATTGGCAAGCCAAGTTCACGTTTTTTATTTGCAAATTCTACAATCAAAATTCCATTTTTAGTTACCAATCCAATCAGCATAATGATTCCAATTTGAGAGAAGATATTTAGTGTTTGATTAAATATCCACAAACACAATAATGCACCAGCCAATGCCAATGGTACAGTGATCATAATAATAAATGGATCAGTGAAACTTTCAAATTGTGCTGCTAATACTAAGTAAATTAAAATCAACGCTAACAATAATGCTTGAGATGTATTGGATGAGCTTTCTTTAAAATCTCTACTAGCACCACTTAATGCAGTTTGATAGGTTTCATCTAATTGTTCCTTTGCAATGCGCTCCATTGCTGCAACTCCATCTCCAATTGTTTTTCCTTCGGCAAGAGAAGCAGAGATAGTCGCTGAATTAAAACTATTATAGTGATACAAATTTGGAGGGTTACTATTTTCTTCCATAATAAGTACGCTTGCAATAGGTATGTTTTCACCCTTGTTATTGCGAACATATATCTTATTAATATCAGTAGGCTCATTTCGTTCTGATCTTTGAACCTGTGTGATAACTTGATATTGTCTATCATTCATGATAAAATACGCAGATCTTGCTCCACTGAATGCAGATTGTAAAGCTTGCGCAACATCAGCAGTAGTTAATCCTAAATCTCTAACACGCATTCGATCAATTGACAAATCCAATTCTGGTTTATTGAATTTTAAATTGACATCCACGTTTTGAAAAGTTTTATCTTTTCTAGCTGCATCTAAGAATTTAGGGATTGCAGTTTTAATTTTTTGGAAGTCTAAATTTTGAATAATAAACTGTACTGGCAAAGAACCTCGAGATTGCATACCCACCGAAATAGTTTGCTCTTCAACAGCAAATACACGCACATTCTTAAAGCGTTTCATTTTTTTATTCAAATCCAAGGCAATTTCAGATTGCGTTCTTTTTCGCTCTGTTTTATCTACAAGACCTATTCGACCCGATGCCGAACTATTGCCGCTATTACCACCAAAACCTGGTACACTACCCCATGTAAAAGCTTGTTCAGGAAATGAATCCTGCATAATTCTAACCGCTTTCAATAAATCCCCCTTCATATCCTCATAGCTGGTTCCTTCGGCTCCAGTCATTGTAATACGTATTGACCCTTTATCTTCCAATGGTGCTAATTCACTTTGAATTGTTTTTCCTAATACAAATATTAAACCTACGCAAGCAATTACAATTACCCATGCAAACCAACGAATCTTCAAAAAGCCATTTAATAAATTTTTATACCCCGACTCCATTCCTCTAAAGAATGGTTCAGTACGCTCATAAAATTTACCATGTGCCCCATCTTTTCTGTTCAAATAAACATTTAATACAGGTGTAATTGTTAATGATACAAATGCGGATACTAATACAGCGCCTGCTACCACAACTCCAAATTCTTTAAATAAACTACCTACAAATCCTTGCAAGAATATCACTGGCATAAATACAACAGCCAATGTTATAGAGGTTGAAATGACCGCAAAGAAAATTTCTTTACTTCCTTCTCGTGCAGCGTCTTTCAGTGAAAGGCCTTCTTCAATTTTTCGGAAAATATTTTCCGTGACCACAATTCCATCATCCACCACGAGTCCTGTTGCAAGTACAATGGCAAGTAAGGTTAATACATTAATGGAGAAGCCAGCCAAGTACATAATAAAGAAAGTCGCAATTAATGAAATAGGAATATCAATTAATGGACGAATTGCAATGAGCCAGTTTCTAAAGAAGAAGAAAATTACCAAAACCACCAATACGAAGGAAATAACAATTGTTTCTTTAACTTCATTTAAGGCTCTGCGAATGTTTAACGTATTATCAATTGGTAATGCAAATTCAATATCAGATTTGTTTTGCTTTTTAATTTCTTCTAACCTTTTATAAAACTCATCTGCAATTTTAATTTGATTCGCACCAGGCTGAGGCGAAACAGTTAACATCACTACAGGTACTCCATTAAAGTATGTGCCTTGATCCTCTTGTTCAGGACCTAATTCAACTTTAGCAACATCACCTAAGCGAACAATGCCTGTTTCATCCTCCTTTAAAATCACATTTCTAAAATCAGATTCCTTTGTTAAACGACCCAAGGTTCTAATGACAAATTCCGATTTATTTCCAGCAATACCACCAGCAGGAAGCTCTACATTTTCTTTATTTAATCCCAGTTGTATATCGTTAAAAGCTAAACCATATGCGTTTAATAAATCCACATTCGGATAAATACGCATAGATTGTCGTTTACCTCTTACACCCACATTACTTACCTCGTCAATAGTTTGAAATTTTTGCTGTAATACATTTTCTGCATACTCGGTCAATTCCAATAACCCTTTTGTTTTACTTCTCAATGTAAGTAACAAAATAAAATCACTTGCATCGGCTTTTGAAACAACTGGAGGACTCGTTAAATCCTGAGGCAATGCCCTTGTAGCCTGAGAAACCTTGTCGCGCACATCATTTGCTGCCGTTTCTAAATTAGCTCCTAAATTAAATTCGACGGTAATATTTGAGTTACCAACCGAACTTGAAGAATTGATAGTTCTAATTCCAGGAATACCATTAATTGCTTTTTCCAATGGCTCCGTAATTTGACTTTGCATTACTTCGGCATTAGCTCCTGTATAGGTGGTTTGTACATTTATAATTGGAGGGTCAATGGCTGGGTATTCTCTCAAGGAAAGAAAGGAGAATCCTACTAATCCAAAAATAATAATGGCTATGTTCATTACGGTAGCAAGTACCGGACGCTTTAATGACAGTTCAGATATATTCATCTAAATAACTTGATTTAATAAAACCTATTTGGTGATTTCAGTATTGGACAAAGCCTTACCTATTTTTAATTTAGAACCATCTTTAACAAATAACATACCTGCAACAATGATACTATCTCCAACCTGCAATCCTTTTGTTATTTCAACTGCAGTTTGCGTACGATATCCAGTTTCAACAGGAACAAATTTTGCAACTCCATTTTTCACAATTACAATTTGTTTTGTTTTTGAATCTGGAATAATCACATTGGATGGTACCATAATGCTAGGCTTTGTGTTGGTCTCTCCTAGATATACTTTTGCAAAAGCACCAGGCAACACTTTACCTTGAAAACTGGTTCTAATTTTTAAATTTCTTGAAGTTGAACTTATCTGAGGCTCAATGGCAGTAATAGTTCCAACTATTTTATTTGCAGCATTTCCTGAGGTTATGATATCAATTTTTTTACCAACAGCAACATAGGATGTATATAATTCAGGAATGGTAAAATCCATTTTTAATTGATTGGTATTTTGAAGCGTAGCAATGGTAGTAGTGGTATTGATAAATGCACCAACACTCACTTGTCGTAACCCGATTTGACCTGTAAAAGGTGCTTTTATAATTGTTTTATCAATTAATGATTGCGTATAAGCAACATCGGCTTGAATGCTTTTTACTTGTTGCAAGGAAACATCATAATCGCTTTGATTGATTCCTTTAATAGCAAGCAATTGTTTGTTCCTTTGCTCGTTTATATTAGCAAGATCCAATTGTGCTTTTGCTTTGCTTAATTGAGCTTGCAAATCGGCATCATTTAATTTCGCAATTATTGTTCCTGCTTTTACAAGTTTACCTTCAGGAACTTGTAAAAATGTGATACGGCCATTGGTTTCAGGACGTAACTCAACAAAGTCATTAGATAAAACGGTCCCATTCACCTCTACACGTTTTTCAATTTTTTGATTTTCAGCAATAGTGATGTCAACTGACACTGGTGCATTGGGGTTAAATTTATCGGTACCCTTTGGTTTTTCACTACATGCATTCAATAAGAATAAGCCGGTTATGGCGAAAAAAGCTGTCTTTCTCAATGGTCTTGATTTTAGCCTTAAAGGTAATTAAACCGCTTCTTTTTTTGAAATAAAATAGATGAATGGTGAAGGCTTAAAAAAGGCTTAATGCTGCTTTTTATACTCTGCAAACCTTCTTTCAATATATTGCCCAAGTTCTAGATCATTAAAAAGGCCTAATAGCTCGTAAGATGGCCTTGCAAAATTCATAAAAGAAGCCAAGGAATCGCCTTCTAAATGGGTTAGTTTTTGCACAAATCGCTTGGTATAACGATAGTCAATGTATTTGTCATGCTCCTGGGTAACGAGTCTATTTTGCAGGTACTGTAAATTTCTATTCCTATGAAAACGAAACATGTTTATGATTTCATCAAGATCCAAACCTACGGTTAAACCTGATGGGCCAAATAATTGTTGATTGTTGCTCAGTTTTATACCTGGGGCTTGATAATTAAAGTACTTAGCATAATCAATTCTGTTTTGAATGGAGTCCAACCGGTAATAGCTATTGCGCACTTTTACTTCGGGTAAATCATATCCGGCAACATGAATCATCACATTGAAATTGCGCGGATCTGTAACAGTATCAATTGGAAATTTTTGAGAATTTTTACCAAAGAGTGAAAACCATAATGAATCCTTGGGTTTTGCAGTAATAGTATATCTTCCTATTGAATCGGTGATCGTTTTGCCAATACTGCTATTTACAACCACAGATTCAATGGGCCTTCGACCCGAAATATCATATACCACTCCGCTAACGGTTATATTTTGTGCAGCCATGTTTTTTGAAAAACAAAGCAACATGATAATAATAACTACAAAATTCCTAATCTTCATTGAGTGCAATATTAGGAAGGTTAAAATAAAAAAACAATAAAGGAAATTAAATTAACAGCTTTTTACCTTTTAAGTACATTAAGAAATATAGGTACTCACGAATCCAACCAAAATTACCAAAAGCACAATCCAATGAGTTGCCAATTTTTGATGATAAATTAAATAAGTACTTGCCAAAAATGTGATGGTACTGATTCCCCAAATCATGGGTGTACTATTTACTAAATTGAAGCTTACATCCTTTAATAAATATAAAGTCGCACCCAACATAATGCCCACTACAGCTGCATTAATACCTTCGAGTGATCGATACAAAATAGCATACTTTTTAAGCATTTGCCAGATAGGAAAAAAGAATAGCACAATCAAAAAACTTGGCAAGAAAACACCAACACTTGCAACCGTCGAACCTACAATTTGCCATGACAGCCCTTTGTCTTTTAAAGCCATAGCGCCGGTATAACTAGCTATTGAAAAAATGGGGCCAGGAACTGCTCTAACAATTCCAGAGCCTGTCAAAAATGCATCGCTTGAAATTTTAATAACATCTCTTTTGTGTTCAATCACCCTTGGTGCATTTGGCCTTGTGACATATTGTTCATACATCATGGGAATTAATACGTCTCCGCCACCAAAAACAAAACTTCCAAAACGATAATTCGTTTCAAATAAATTAAACACTTTTTGGTACTTCCAATTATTGCGGGTGGATTGCTCAGACAATATTCCAGCAGTCAGAAAAAGGCTTATAAAAATGATTAAACTGCTCCATTTGATTGCTTTAGGAGCAGCGCCATCATTAGGGATTCTTTTTTTACTAAAATTCGTTGCAATCCCGGCAACAATAATGATGCAAGGAATAGTCCAAGGAATTTTGAATCCTATAATAACTATGATGCTTGTTGCAATAAATATAATTTTAGTAATTGTATTGTCAATAGCTTTTCGATAAAGTAGTAATGTTGCACTGGCTATGAAACCTATGGACATAGGCTGAAGGAACCTTAGCGAGGCCATTCCTTTTTGTATATCGAAATGGGAAAATGCAATTGCGGCAATAGCCATGATAATGCTTGCTGGAAGAATCCATACCAATAAAGTAAGCAATGCTAATAATACGCCGCCTCTCTTATAAGCAACCAACACGATGGTTTGTGTGGATGAAGCCCCAGGTAACAGTTGGCAAAATGCATTGTATTCCAACAACTCCTCATTCGTAATATCTTTACGTTGCTCCACAAAACGGCGTTGCATAAGCCCAACATGCACCTGCGGTCCCCCAAAGGCTGTGATGCTATGCTTTAATACTGCTTGCAAAAAAGATATATGTCTTATAAAATTCATAGGCGACTCCTGACCTAAAATTAAAATAATTTTAGGCATTTACCCGCATTAACCGCTACTCCCCACAATATTTAACAAGTCTGCCATCCTATTAAATATTTCGAGGAGCAAATATTTAATAACTTTGTAACTCAAATACTCCACTTATGCGAATTTTTATTGGAATTATGTTTTGCCTAACTATGATCAGTTGCTCACAAAGTAACTATTCAAGATTTGGTGCCATATATGAGAAAGAAACTTTAAGTGATTTGCCAGATTATAGCAATTTAAATTACTGGGCTGCGCATCCTGAAAAGAAAAATCCTTCAGACAGTATTCCAAAAAATTTGGCTTCATCTCCTATTAATAATAAAAATGTGGATGTATTTTTTGTTTATCCCACTAGTTATTTAGATACAACTATGCCTGAAGGGTGGAATGCAAAATTAAATAATGCAAAAATTAATATCTATACCGACTATTCTTCTATTTTATATCAGGCAAGTGTATTTAATGAGATAGGTAAAATTTATGCACCAAGATATAGACAAGCTAACATTAATGCATATTATCCCATTACCAAAGAAGATACTACAAAGGCAATTGCAGCATTTGATTTAGCGTATGCCGATGTCAAAAATGCATTTGAATATTACTTGGCACATTATAACAATGGACGACCAATTATTATTGCATCACATAGTCAGGGATCAACGCATACCATTCGATTATTAAAAGAATATTTTGACGGCAAACCGTTGGAAAATAAATTAGTAGCGGCTTATGTAGTAGGAATGGTAATTGACCCAGCTATGTTTGAAAATTTGAAAGCTTGCGACAAACCAAATGAAACAGGCTGTATTTGTGCATGGAGAACTTTTGAACAAGGTTACGAAGCCCCATTTGTAAAGAAAGAGAAGTTTAAATCGATGGTCACTAACCCTCTTTCCTGGAGCAGTGAAAACCCTGTAGTAGCAAGGAATAGCAATGAAGGATCCATTTTATACAACTTTAATAAAGTGATTCCAAATGTAGCTGGTGCAATCAACCATGAAGGAGTATTGTGGACACCCAAACCTAAATTTTTTGGTAATTTTTTAATTAAAACTCCAAACTACCATATTGCAGATTTTAATCTTTACTATACAAGTATTAGAAAAAACGCGGCAGTAAGGGTTACTCATTTTTTAGATTCAAAGGTCGCACACTAGTTACTAATTAACCAGTGCTAATTACCTACGACGCTTAAAAATTTTATGCGCATTATTTTTAATTGCTCCCAAGTATAATCGTTCTCGCTTAATTCCTCTTGTGCAATTTGCAATGATGAAGTCTCGCAGTTTTGGAAATATTCAAGGATTTCTTCTTGGTCATATTCGTCTAACCATTCATCAATGGCGTAATCCAAATTCAATTTTGTTCCACTTGCGGCAATGGTTTCCATTTCCTCAAGCAACTCATCTAAGCGTAGGTCTTTATTTTTTGCAATAGTTTCAATTGGGATTTTCTTGTCTACATTTTGAATGATATAAATTTTGTTACTTGACTTATTAGCAACCGACTTCATTACAAAATCATCCGGCTTCTCAATATTATTTTCAATAACATATTTGTCAATCAAATCAACAAATGGCTTGCCATACTTTATTGATTTTCCCTTGCTCACACCCTGACATCTTTCTAATTCTTCCAAAGTAGTAGGATATAAAGTAGCCATGTCCTGCAAGGAATTTTCTAAGAAGATAACAAATGGAGGAAGTTTTCTTTTTTTAGCCTCTGATTGACGCACTTCCTTTAGCATTTCAAAAAGTGCTTCATCAGTCGTTGCAAGCCCACCACCGGCAGTATCTGATTCTTCATCATCTGCAATGGCATCATCAAAAACTTGATTTAACACAAAAGTGAAACTGGTAGGCTTTTTGATGAACTTATTGCCTTTTGAAGTAAGCTTTAATAAGCCATATTCTTCAATGTCTTTTTCGATCAATTTTTCAAGCATGGCTTGGCGAACCAAGCTATTCCAAAACAGTGCATCCTGGTCTTTTCCAATTCCAAAAACAGCTAATTTTTCATGACGATATAACCCAATTTGAGGAGTATATTCACCCTTAATAATTTGAATAACATAGTCCGCAGCGAATCTTTCATCTAATGCTTGAATCACTTGCAGCAATTGTACCAACTCGGCTTTAGCCTCCATTTTTTCTTTAGGATGCAAGCAGTTATCACAATTACCGCAATTTTTATCTGGCCAATCTTCGCCAAAATAATGCAACAAACTTCTTCTTCTACAAACCCCACTTTCGGCAAATGCCACTGTCTCATCAATTAATTGCGCGCCTACTTCTCTTTCACTCAAAGGCTTGTCTCTTAAAAAATGTTCAAGCTTAGTAACATCTGAGTGAGCGTAATACAAAATACAGTTTCCTTCCAAGCCATCTCTACCTGCTCTACCTGTTTCTTGATAATAATTTTCAATTGACTTAGGTATATTATAGTGAATTACAAATCGTATGTCTGGCTTGTCGATACCCATTCCAAATGCAATAGTAGCAACGATTACCTGCACATCTTCATTTAAAAACTGGTCCTGTCTATCCGCTCTTAACTTTTGATCAAGGCCTGCATGATATGCCACTGCCTTAATATTATTTGCTTTTAAAATATCTGCAAGCTCTTCGGTGGTTTTTCTATTTAAAGTATAAATAATACCACTCTTGCCTTTGTGACCTGTAATATATTTTACTATGCTCTTAATGGTCAATTCCTTTTTTACTTTGGGTTGTACCTCGTAATATAAATTGGCTCTATTAAAGGAAGAAATTAAAACTTCCGGATCACGTAAGCAAAGATTCTTAACAATATCTGATTGTACTTTTGGAGTTGCCGTTGCTGTTAATGCAATGATAGGAACTTGATTATTAATCTCTTCCATCATCTCTTTTAATCTTCTGTATTCTGGTCTAAAATCATGACCCCATTCTGAAATACAGTGCGCCTCATCTACCGCAAAAAAGGAAATTTTTAAATCACTAAAAAAATCTAAATTTTCTTGTTTAGTTAACGTTTCTGGAGCAACATATAACAACTTGGTTTTCCCTGATAATAGATCCGATTTAACCTCCTTGATTTGTCCTTTATTTAAGGAAGAATTTAAAAAATGGGCAACATCGTCCTTTTCACTATATCCTCTTACCAAGTCAACTTGATTCTTCATTAAAGCAATTAATGGAGATACTACAATAGCACATCCCGGCAACATAAGCGCAGGCAACTGATAGCATAAGCTTTTTCCACCTCCGGTTGGCATAATGACAAATGTATCCCTGCCACTTAAAAGAGATAAGATGGCTTTTTCCTGCGTTCCTTTAAATTCTTTAAACCCAAAATGTTGTTCAAGTGCAGCAACTATGTCGCTTTTACCTAATCCTTGAGGATTTGAGTCTGCATTTGAAGCGGGTTTTGGTGTTTTTTTAGCTTTTGGCATTTATAAATATCTTAAAATCAATCTTTTCGGTAAAATTAGGTTCAATAAGTTAACGAATTTATTGCAAGATTTGTTCATTCCAATATGGAATTTTAATAAATGTCTTTTTTTTAAGGTTTTCTTATAATTAGGGCATAAAAGTATATGAAACATTAACTTTGTCCATCTTTAAAAGCATATGACAAATAGCATAAAGGGAATCGCACAACGAACACTCGAAATTGAATTAGAGGCAATACAATCTTTGTCAAATTTCATAGATGATAATTTTGAACAAGCAGTCAAAGCTATTCAAGCATGTAATGGCCGTTTTATTGTAAGTGGCATTGGCAAAAGTTCCATTATCGCTCAAAAAATAGTTGCAACTTGTAATTCAACGGGCACCCCTTCTATTTTTTTACATGCCGCCGAAGCAATACACGGAGACTCTGGCATGATAACGCCAAATGATATTGTTTTAATTATTAGCAAAAGTGGAGAAAGCCCTGAAATTAAGAATTTAGTACAATTGGTAAAACAGTTTGGAAATGTCTTAATTGGTATGGTTGGAAATACGGAAAGCTACCTAGCAAAAGAATCCACTTGGGTTTTAAATACAACCGTACAAAAAGAAGCTTGTAGCAATAACTTAGCGCCAACATCATCCACCACTGCACAAATAGTAATGGGCGATTTAGTGGCCATGTGTTTAATGGAATTGAATCATTTTAAAGCCATTGATTTTGCTAAATTTCATCCAGGTGGGAATTTAGGCAAAAGACTTACGCTCACTGTTGGACAAATTGCAAATGCAAATACTAAACCAGCTGTTTCACTTACCACCAATTTAAAGGAAGTGATTTTAACCATTTCCAAAAACAGATTAGGCGCAACTGCAGTTGTAGATGCGGATAACAAAGTAGCAGGAATTATAACAGATGGCGATATACGAAGAATGCTTGAACAGCATACTACCATACAAAATTTAACTGCTGCAGATATTTATCACCAAGCACCAATTACTATTGCCCCTGATGCCTTGGCGGTTGATGGACTTGCATTAATGGAACAAAAAGATATTAGTCAAATAATAGTTGCGGCGGGAAATCAATTTATAGGCATGATTCATATGCATGACCTAATGAGAGAGGGGATTTTATAAAATAAATAATGAAAGGGATGAACAATAAACATCATTACGTTGCTATCATGGCGGGTGGAATTGGAAGTAGATTTTGGCCAATGAGCAGAACTTCCTATCCAAAACAATTCTTAGATGTATTGAATACGGGTAAAACATTGATTCAATGGACATTTGATCGTTATGCAAAATTTATTCCAATTGAAAATATTTACATCGTTACTTCTGAAGAATATGTTGACATAGTAAAAAAACAATTGCCAACACTTCCTATTGAAAATATTTTAGCAGAGCCTAGCAAAAAAAATACTGCTCCTTGCATTGCTTACATCTCTTTTAAATTGGCGCAAAAAGATCCTGAAGCAACCTTTATTGTTGCACCAAGTGATCACTTAATATTGGAAGAAGATAATTTTCAGAAAATTGTGGAACATGCTTTAGATTTTGTTGCTAATATCAAAGCATTGGTAACACTTGGCATAAAACCATCTCATCCAAATACTGGATATGGCTATATTCAATATGAAGGATTAGAAGTTGCGAATGGGGTTTTTAAAGTAAAAACTTTTACCGAAAAGCCAAGTTTAGAAATTGCACAATCCTTTATTGAGAGCGGAGACTTTTTATGGAACGCAGGTATCTTTGCGTGGAAAGCAAATACCATTTTGACAGCATTTGAAAAATTGCAACCTGAAATGTTCGAGTTGTTCGACAATGAAAAGGAAAATTTTAATACAGAGAAAGAAAAGCAGTCTATTCAAAAAATATATCCTCAGTGTACTAATATTTCTATTGACATTGCTATCATGGAAAAGGCAGATAATGTTTATGTAATCCCTTCATCATTTGGGTGGAGCGATTTAGGAACATGGAATAGTGCATACGATAATATGGAGAAGGACTATTTTAGCAACGCTGTAGCTTCGGATAATGTGGTAGTTATTGATGCGACAAAGTGTATGATTAATGCGCCAAAAGACAAATTAGTTGTAGTGCAAGGATTAGATGACTTTATCATTGTTGACACTAAGGATGTACTACTTATTTGCAGCAAAGAAAAAGAGCAATCCATAAAAGAATATGTAGCGGAAGTGAAGAGAAATAAGGGCGATAAATACATATAGTTTATTATTAAATCATAACTTACCAATCTAAACGATTGCTTTAACCTCAAGATTCCCCTTATGGCAACTATTATTACCGGTACTGGCAGCTATATTCCTAATATTGTTAAGACCAATAAAGATTTCATCAATAACTCATTTTATGGAGAGAATGGCGAATTAATTGCAACTCCAAATGAAGAGATTGTTGAAAAATTTAAAGATATCACTGGCATTTATGAAAGAAGATATGCCGAAAAAAGCATGAACACTTCTGAGATGGCTACAGAGGCATCAAAATTAGCCATTCAAGATGCCGGCATTGATCCAGAAACCATTGATCAGATTATTGTTGCACATAACTTCGGAAATGTACTACCAGGAACAATTCAAACAGATACAATTCCAGCAATTGCATCACGCGTAAAAAATCAATTAGGCATTCATAATCCAAGTTGTGTTGCATATGATATTTTATTTGGTTGTCCTGGATGGATACAAGGGGTGATTCAAGCAGACGCATTTATTAAATCAGGCATGGCAAAGCGTTGCTTAGTAATTGGAGCAGAGACATTAAGTAGAGTGGTAGATCCACACGATAGAGATAGCATGATTTTTAGTGACGGCGCAGGGGCTTGTATAGTGGAAGGTGACAATTCAACTGACAGTGGCATTTTAGCTGCAAGCGTGCAAAGTCATTGCAATGATGAGACTTATTTTTTATACTTAGGGAAATCATATCATCCAGAAGGAGAAGAAGAAACTAGGTATATAAAAATGAAGGGGCGCAAGGTATATGAATATGCGATTAAGAATGTTCCTATTGCCATGAAAGAATGTATTGAAAAGGCGGGAGTTGATATTAAAGATGTAAAGAAGTTTTTCTTGCATCAGGCCAATGAAAAAATGGATGAAGGCTTTATAAAAGCCTTATTTAAATTATACGGAACAAGAGAAGTGCCTGAAAATATTATGCCAATGAGCATTCATGATTTAGGAAATAGCTCGGTTGCCACCATCCCTACCTTGTACGATATGGTGAAGCATGGCAAATACCCCGAACACCAATTAAACAAAGGCGATATTGTTATTTTTGCATCCGTTGGAGCTGGAATGAATATCAATGCTATTTGTTATAGAGTATAAGTTCTTTAGCGTATAAGTGCCTCTTAAAGCCATATTAATAAAAAAGGAGCCGGTGGCTCCTTTTTTATTAATATCCTCTAACGTTATTTCCTTCTACATAATTTACAAAGGCTTTGTTGCAAACCCTGTTACCTCCTGGTGTTGGATAGTTCCCCGTGAAGTACCAGTCACCTGTATTGGTTGGGCAACACTCATGTAAATCTTCGATGGTTTGATAAATGACTTCAACCGGAATATTTACATTACTAGGGGTAATTAATTGTGCAATTTTATCTGAAATTTCTTCAGGTGAAAATGGCTTGTAAAGTTGACGTACCACATTCTCGGTGTGTAACGCTCCATTTACTTCTAACGCTTTTATTTTTTGGTAAGTATCATCTATCACATTCGTCATTCCTCTTTCTTCCAATAATGCTATAGCCGCTTTAAAAGCAATAAAGTCACCCATCTTGCTCATGTCAATACCGTAACAATCTGGGTACCTGATTTGAGGAGCCGAAGAAACAACAATTATTTTTTTAGGAGAAAGTCTTGACAACATTCTTATGATACTTTCTTTTAAAGTAGTTCCGCGTACAATACTATCATCTATTACCACTAAGGTATCCTCGTCTTTTTTGACTGTTCCATAAGTAATATCATAAACGTGCTGAACCATTTCATTACGATTCGCATCAGCAGTAATAAAAGTTCTTAACTTAACATCTTTAATGGCGATTTTTTCTTGACGAATTTTTCGATTCACCATTTCCTCCAAGCGCTCAGGATCAACCTCCTTACCCCAGCTTAAAATACGTTCTACTTTAATCTTATTTAAATATTGCTCCATTCCTTTTACTAAACCATAAAAGGCAACTTCGGCAGTGTTTGGAATGTAAGAAAAGATTGTATGCTTTAAATCTTTTTCAATACGATCTAACACAATTTTACTTAAATGATTTCCTAAAGCAATACGCTCTCGATATATTTTTTCATCGCTACCTCTTGAAAAATAAATACGTTCAAATGAACATGCTCTTCTTTCCTTTGGCTCAATAATTTGTTCAATTTTATAATTACCATTGTCATCCACAATCAATGCAGTTCCTGGCATCAATTCCAAAACTTCATTTTCGCCTACATTAAAAGTAGTACGAATAGAAGCGCGCTCACTTGCAGCAACAATTACTTCTCCATCAATGTAATAATAAGCTGGGCGAATGCCATTGGCATCGCGCATAATAAAGCTGTACCCATTACCAATTAAACCGCCAATTGTAAAACCTCCATCAAATAAAGGAGCAGCTTGTTTTAATACATTTACAATATTAGGTGCATTAGGATTCAATGCTTCTTCTTTAACTAGAAAGTGATGAATCACTTCCATCATGGCAGCAAGGTCACTTTGTTTTTCAAATGGACCTGGATCAAATCCAAT
Organism: Chitinophagaceae bacterium; assembly: GCA_947375185.1. Lineage (GTDB taxonomy): Bacteria > Bacteroidota > Bacteroidia > Chitinophagales > Chitinophagaceae > Sediminibacterium. The sequence continues at coordinate 8,016 of CANCEU010000005.1, read as the reverse complement.
TTGTTGAAACAATTCATCTGTATTAACCAAGTTGAAATTACCCGCAAGAGCAATATTTTTTCCTGGCACTAAATCTTTTTTGATAAATGGATGACAAAATTCAACATTGTTTTTGCCTTGTGTTCCATAGCGCAAATGGCCTAGTAAAATTTCACCCATAAAAGGCAAATGTCCTTTCATTAATCCTGGGTGCTTGCTAATATTGGGTTGGAATTTTTCAAGCTCTTGAATCTCTAAACCAATTTTGTAAAATAAATCCGCAATAGGTTGAGGAGCATTGCTACGTTGGCGGTATAAAAAAGGATTCCCCGATTCTATATTTAATTTTAAAGTTGCTAAACCAGCACCATCTTGACCACGATTGTGCTGTTTTTCCATCAAAAGATATAATTTGTTAAGTCCGTAGGTAACCGTCCCTCTTTTTTGCAAATAATAAGAGAAGGGTTTTCTTAAGCGAATATAGGCTAGGCCACATTCGTGTTTAATTTCGTCGCTCATGATGGTGTTTAAGGAGCCACAAATTTACGATAGTTCCTTAATCTTATCTAAGAAGCAGTCGAAAAAATCGAAAATTAATAGGTTTTTTGCTTAGTAATGGCATTTGCCACTTTAGACCAGTCTTTAATCTCTTCACAAGTTTGGTAGGCCTCGTCAATAAAGATGTAATAATTAGTGATATGATCGTTAAACCACTGCTCTAATATCTTTTGTTTCTTAACAGCGAGCGCTCTGGCCGCAATACGGTTATAGTCTTCTTTTAAGTTTTCTTTGTGCGGCTCGGTACGATCTTTAAAATAGACCAATCTTACTGCTTTTCTACCTCTGTCATCGGTATATACCTGTGGCGCGGACACATCGCCTGGTTTCATTGTTTTTAATAATACAACCATTTCCTTGTCAGGTAATTGATCGTAATTAATATAAGTTGAACCATCTCTACCCGAAATAGCACCTCCAGTAAATTTACTCCCGTCATCATCGCTATTCTTATTTACTGCTTCGCCAAAACTATACTTTCCTCCAACCACATCTTTTCTAACACTATCTAAAAAATGCTTGGTTTCATTAATCTCATCATTAGAGATAGGCGGGATACGTAAAATGTGTTTAACCACTGCATCATCACCTGATCTTGAAATTAATTGAATTAAATGGTAGCCAAATTTAGATTTAATAGGCGCAGAAATTTGACCTTCTTTCAAGCGGAAAGATCCAGACATAAACGCAGGGTCAAAATTTTTCTCGTTTCTATTCAAATTGAATTGACCTAAATTTTCCTTTGAACTTGGATCCTCAGAATATAATTTTATCAATTGATCAAACTTATTAACGCCAGTCTCTACTTGACGTCGATAATCCATCATTTGCTTAATCACATATTCTTCCACGTCTCTATTTGCTTTTGGATGCATTACCAATTCTAATACTTGCACTTCACTCTCGTACAAAGGCAAGCTGTCTGTTGGTATTTTATTATAAAAAGCGCGTACCTCGGTTGGTGTAATTTTAATTTTCTCAACAATTTTTTGTTGCATTTCGTCAGCCAACTTTTGTTCTTTTATTAAAAGTCTAAAGTCGTCTTTTAATTGGCCAATACTACGACCGGCAACTTCCTCTAGCACTTCCTTTGATCCAAATTGTTGCAAGAAACTTCGAATACGACTATCAATTGCATTTTGAATTTCATCCTCAGTTACATTGATTGAATCCTTTTCGGCCTGCAATACCAAGGCTTTTCGAATTAATTGACCTTCTAAAATTTGGCAATCTGTTGGAATAGTTACTCCTTCTTGTCCTTGTGCTTGTCTCTTATAATCAGCACTAGCATTATCAATATCTGACCTTAAAATAAATTTATCTCCAACTGTGGCAATAATTTTATCGGCCAATACTTTTTTAACTTGTGCTTTTGCCGAGAATGAAAACGACAATAAAACTAAAGAAAAAACAACGCTAACTATTTTCATCAATAATACAATTAATGGGTAAAGATCTGATAGCTGGGTGATTATCCCAACTATCAAATCTTAATTATTTTATAAAGTACGTTTAACTTCTTCTTCTTCAAACGCTTCAACGATATCACCTGGTTTCAAGTCGCTAAAGTTTTTAATAGTTAAACCACATTCCATATTGGAAACTACTTCTTTTACATCGTCTTTGAATCGTTTTAAACTTCCCAATTCAGCTGCTTGTCCTTCACCTCTTGGGAATTCAACGATACCATCGCGAATAATACGAATCTTACTGTTTCTGCTCAATTTACCATCTAACACAAAACATCCGGCAACGGTTGCTTTGTCGAATTTGTAAACCTCACGTACTTCCACATTCGCAACAATTTTTTCTTGGATTTTTGGTTCCAACATACCTTCCATCGCACTCTTGATTTCATCAATCGCGTTATAGATAATAGAATATGTTTTAATCTCAACGCCTTCGGTTTCAGCTAATCGATTTGCTTGCAAACTAGGACGAACGTTAAATCCAATAATGATTGCATCAGATGCTGCAGATAATAATACATCTGACTCAGAAATTTGACCTACGCCTTTCAATACCACTCTAACTGCAATTTCTTCAGTAGATAATTTTTGTAAGGAATCGCTCAATGCCTCTACCGAACCATCCACGTCACCTTTGATGATGATGTTTAATTCTTTAAAGTTTCCTAAAGCCAAACGACGACCAATCTCATCTAACGTAATATGTTTTCTAGTTCTTAAGCCTTGCTCTCTTAATAATTGAGCGCGCTTAGTTGCTAATTCTTTTGCTTCAGCTTCATCATCATATACTTTGAATTTCTCACCCGCTTGAGGAGCACCATTCAAACCTAAGATAACAACAGGGGTTGACGGAGGTGCTACTTCAATTCTTTGATTACGCTCGTTGAACATCGCTTTTACACGACCATAAAATTGGCCAGATAAAATTAAATCCCCTTGACGTAAGGTTCCGTTTTGAACTAATATTGTAGCAACATATCCACGACCTTTATCCAAAGACGCTTCGATAACACTTCCTGTAGCTTCTCTATTAGGGTTTGCTTTTAAATCTAAAATTTCAGATTCTAATAACACTTTTTCTAACAATGCATCTACATTCAAACCTTGTTTTGCAGACAATTCTTGGTTTTGGAATTTACCACCCCAAGCTTCAACAAGGATATTCATTTGAGACAATTGCTCGTATATCTTTTGCGGTTGTGCACCGTCTTTATCAATTTTATTCACCGCAAAAATCATTGGTACATTCGCAGCTTGCGAGTGACTGATGGCTTCCTTGGTTTGAGGCATTACCGCATCATCTGCAGCAACAACAATGATAGAGATGTCTGTAATTTTAGCACCACGAGCACGCATTGCCGTAAAGGCTTCGTGACCAGGTGTGTCCAAGAAAGTGATTGCTTTACCATTTGGCAAAGTCACTTCATAAGCACCAATATGTTGAGTGATACCACCGGCCTCACCTGCAACCACATTTGCATTACGGATATAATCCAATAATGAAGTTTTACCGTGATCCACGTGACCCATGATGGTAACAATTGGAGGACGCTCTACTAAATTTGCAAGGTCATCCGCTTCTTCTTGTTCATCCATTTCCTCCGCTTCTTCTAATCCAACGAATTCAACTTCAAAACCAAATTCAGATGCAACTAGTTCAATAACCTCGGCATCTAAACGTTGGTTAATGGATACCATGATACCCAAGTTCATACACTTGCTAATGATATCTGCAAAACTTACATCCATCAAGCTTGACAACTCACTCACAGTAACAAATTCAGTTACTTGTAGCTTGTTATCTTCTCTTTGTTCGTTGTTCTCATTTTCAGCAGCTTCTTCCCTTCTTTGACGACGATATTTAGATTTCATGCTCTTACCTCTACCACCTTGGCCAGATAATTTAGCTTGTGTTTCCTTAATCTTATCTTGAATTGCTTTTTGATCAATTTCTTTTTGTTCCGCAGTTTGAGGAACATTTCTACGACCACCACCTGCTTGACCTGGACGGTTATTTGGTCTATTTCCTTGATAGCCGCCACCACCATTATTAGGGCGATTGCCTTGATACCCGCCACCGCCATTATTAGGGCGATTACCTTGATATCCACCGCCTTGTGTGTTTCCTCCCTGTTGGCCTTGACCCTGCGGACGATTACCTTGACCTTGAACTGGAATACGTTTACGCGTACGCTTTTCTTCCTGACTCAATGGCTTAGGACGGGTGTCACTATTTATAGGTAATTCAATTTTACCTAAAATTTTTGGACCCGTTAACTTATCTGCTTGAATATTGGTGATTTCGCCGTGTACATTTTCAGGAGCGATAGAATGATCTACCGGTGCAGCTGGTGCAGGCTTAGGTGCAGGAACTGGTTCTACCTTTGTCGCCTCTTTTTTGGGAGCCGCTTTTGGCTTAGCAGTTTCGTTGCTTTCTTTGGATGAAGCTTGATCTGCACTTGGAGCAGGTTCGGTTTTCTTCACCGCTTTTTTAGGACGAGTCGAAGAGTCAATCAATGACAAATCAATCTTATTAATCACTTTAGGAGCTTCCATTTCTGGCGCTTCTACTTTTACTTTAACTGGCTCTTCTTTTGTAGGATTCGCTATTTCAGCAAATGCATCTACTTTAGGAGCTTCTGCTACTATAGGTTTTGGAGCTTCTACTTTTTTAACTTCTGCAACAGGAGCTTCCTCAACTTTTTTCGCCTTGTCGACACCGGCGCCTTTTGGCAATTCAACATGATCCGCCTTATTCCTAGCTACTTTATCGCTTTGGAATTCGGCCTGTAAAGCATAATACTGCTCTTCAGATAATTTAGCTGTTGGCTTAAGGTCGTCTTTAGGAAAACCTTTTTTTGCCAAGAAATCAATGATGGTATCTTGACCAACATTAAATTCTTTCGCGGCTGCTAACAGTCTTGGTAGTTTCAATTCTGACATTCTATTGTTTTTTGTCCCAGTTTCATACTTAAGATGACGCGGGACGAGTCACCTAATACAAATATACTTCTAATTCAAAGGTTATTCACCTTTGTCAAACTCTTCTTGTAAGATACGACGCACTTCAGCGATCGTTTCTTTTTCTAAGTCTGTTCTTCTTTCTAATTCATCAGCGCTTAATTTCAATACACTTCGTCCTGTATCACAACCTACACGCTTAAATTCGTCAATCACCCATGGCTCAATTTCATCTGTAAATTCATCCATGTCGATATCAAATTCGTCTACCACTTCCTCATCCTCACGATAAACATCTAATTCATAACCTGTTAATTCAGATGCTAATTTGATGTTAACGCCACGACGACCAATCGCCAAAGAAACTTGATCGGCTTGTAAATAAACTTCAGCACGCTTACGATCATTATCCAAATTCATGAAGCTGATTTTTGCTGGCGTCAATGAACGTTGAATTAATAATTGAGTATTGGTAGTAAAGTTGATTACGTCGATATTTTCGTTTTTCAATTCACGAACAATTCCATGTATACGAGAACCTTTCATACCCACACAAGCGCCAACTGGATCAATTCGATCATCGAATGATTCAACAGCTACTTTAGCACGCTCACCTGGTTCGCGAACAATTTTCTTGATAGTGATTAAACCATCGAAAATTTCTGGAACTTCAATTTCTAATAATTTAGCTAAGAATAAAGGACTTGTTCTAGACAAGATAATTACCGGTGAATTATTTTTCATATCCACGCGCGCAATGACCGCTCTAATATTTTCTCCTTTCTTGAAAAAGTCTTGAGGAATTTGTTCTGTTTTAGGAAGAATTAATTCATTGCCTTCCTCATCTAATAACAAAACCTCTTTTTTCCAAACCTGATAAATTTCAGCATTGATGATTTCACCAATACGATCAGAATATTTTTTTACTAAAGCATTCTTTTTTAAGTCATTGATACGAGATGCTAAAGTTTGCTTTGCAGCCAAAATTGCACGACGACCAAAATCATAAATATTTACTTCCTCTAATAACTCCTCACCAATCTCAAAGTCAGGCTCTATTTTGATTGCGTCAGAATATGAAACTTCAGCCAATGGATTGTCTACATCATCATCAGGACGAATTTCACGACGACGGATAATTTCCAAGTCACCTTTTTCAGCGTTTACGATAACGTCAAAATTTTCATCGCTACCGTATTTTTTTCTTAATAAAGTTTTGAAAACATCTTCCACCACTTTCATCATGGTTGGACGATCAATGCTTTCTGCGTCTTTAAATTCTTGGAACGCCTCAATCAAATTTATACTTGCCATAACATAATTTTTTTTCAAGCTCCTCGCTTGATGATTTGTTAAAATTGAATTTGAACTATAGTTGATTTTATTTGCTCGAATGGAATAAGCAATTGTTGCTGGGTTGCTTTTTTACCCTTTCCCTCAGTCCACTCAATAAGAATATCAGTTTCAGTTATTGTTGTTAATGTGCCTTCTTTCTTGGTTTCATCCAACATTTCCACTTCAACTTTACGACCTATATTTTTATTGTATTGTCTTTTTAATAACAAAGGCTCATCAACACCCGGCGAAGAAACTTCTAAAGCAAAATCTCCGTCAGGAAACCAGCCAGCTTCCTCAATGGCCCTGTATAATTTACGGTTAAAGTAGATACACTTTTGAATAGGCAACCCATTGTCGCCATCTAAATACACTCTGATGACATGACCAGGTTTTACCTTGATCCACACCAAAAAATATTCCGGATCCTCTACCAATAGAGGTTCAATAATTCCGTGTACCCTTTCTTTTAAATCGTTTACTTCCATAGTTAAAAAGAAGAAGGGAACGATTTCGTTCCCTTCATATCTCTGCTTATTCTTGAACAAAGGTAATAAAACAGGATGAAATCACCCAATAATATTATATAGTATCTTATTTTTGCATTATGTGGAAGTATATAATAGATGGACTGATTATTTACCTGCTATACAAGGTCATTTTTGAAATAATAGTACCTGTAAGCAAAGGGGTAAAAACAGTTAGACAAAATATGGAACAGGCTCAACGCCAACAAGCTGAGGCTTTTAAAAGGGCCCAAAACGCAGCGGGACAACAAGGCGGGAACAACTCAAATTCGACAAGCAACACAACAAGTACGCCCAATAAAGAGGCTCAAATTGATGCCGAATACATTGATTTTGAAGAAGTTAAGAAATAATTCTCTACAACTTCACTAACAAACCAATAGGTCGTTTTCAACGCGCATTCCGGGTTGTAAAAACAAAACCTGCATGCCTACCGAAGCAGCCGCAATCACATTAGGCTCATTATCGTCTATAAAAATGGTTTCTTCGGCTATCAATCCTTCTTTTTCCAAAATATGCAAAAAAGAGGCCGGATCGGGCTTTCTTTGGCCCATTTTATGCGAAAAATAGGGTGTTTTGAACAGATTTTCGAAATTTCCACCTACTTCTCTTGAAAATTGAGGGATAAAATGGTCGTAATGGATTTGATTGGTATTAGAGTATAAAAATGTAGCATATTTGCTATTGTGGTCCTTAACCCAATCAATACTCTCTTTTCGGTAGCCAATTAACAATGCATTCCAAGCACCTATTATTTGCTCCTTGGTAAGACTTAAATTATATAGGGCATTGAAGCCAGTACAAAATGCTTCCTCGGTAATCAACCCTTTCTCTAAATCAAAAAATATTTGATCCGACTTGTTCAATGTAAAATGATTTGCAAAATTTGGAATACCTAAATCGTCGAACGCTTTGTACATTTTTACGAAATCAATGTCATATAAAACATTGCCTAAATCAAAAATCAAATTTTTAGTAGTTGCCATACAAGTGCTTTAACAGGTTGAAGATAAATAAACCTTTCAAATATTTGTACATTTGATTTATGAAACAAAACTTGGCACATGTTGCAGTCGTTGTAAGAGATTATGATGAAGCGATTCAGTATTACACGCATATTTTGGGATTCAAATTAATTGAAGACACTGTTTTATCTGAAACAAAAAGATGGGTAATGGTGCAACCAA
>CANCEU010000004.1 GCA_947375185.1 Chitinophagaceae bacterium | reverse complement strand
TGACCTTCTTTGGCTTGGTTAATGGCTAAACTAATTTCTTGTTGCACCTCCATGATTTCCTCGGCACGGCGTTGTTTTTCCTCGGCAGGCACATCGTCCACTAAATCATAAGCACTTGTATTTTCCTCGTGGCTATAAGTGAATATACCAACGCGGTCAAATTTATGTTCTTGTAAAAATGCTTTCAATTCTTCTACGTCTTCCAATGTTTCACCAGGGAATCCTGTAATCAACGTAGTTCTAATGGCAATGCCAGGGACACGCTTGCGAATTTCTGCAATCAATTCACTCATCTCCTCACGCGTAATATTTCGACGCATAGCTTTCAACATATTATTGCTTGCGTGTTGTAATGGAATATCAATGTATTTACAAATATTGTCCCGCTCACGCATCACATCCAACACTTCTAATGGAAACTTACTTGGGTAGGCATAATGCAATCTTATCCATTCTAACCCTTCTACATCGGCGAGCGCATTTAATAATTGAGGCAATGCACGCTCTTTATAAATATCCAATCCGTAATAAGTTAATTCTTGTGCAATCAGCATCACTTCCTTCACTCCTTTCTTTACCAAGCCTTTTGCTTCGGCTACTAATTGCTCAATGGTTTTACTTACATGCTGTCCACGCATTAAAGGAATGGCACAAAATGCACAAGTACGGTTACACCCTTCGCTAATTTTTAAATACGCATAGTGTTGTGGTGTACTTAATAAACGCTCTCCTAATAATTCAGCTTTATAATCCGCATTTAATTGATTCAACATTAAAGGCAATTCCATGGTGCCAAACCAAGCGTCCACTTCGGGAATTTCTGCCGCCAAGTCACCACGGTATCTTTCACTTAAACAACCGGTAACATATACTTTATCTAATTTACCCTTTTGCTTTAAAGCCACCTGATCTAAAATAGTATTAACACTTTCCTCTTTCGCCTTATCAATAAAACCACAGGTATTCACTACCACAATATTGTGATCCAATTTCTTGTTCTCATGCACCACATCAATATCATTGGCAGCCAATTGACCACTTAACATTTCACTATCCACTAGGTTTTTACTACAACCTAATGTGATGATATTTACTTTGTTTTGCTTTAAAGATTTTGATTTCATAATATATTTTTAAAACGAATTGAATCGCTTATTTTTTATCAAGGTCTTATTTATTTACTTCATTGGTGAAATGGAAAGTAATGTCCGGATTATTGGTGATTTCAGTATTCAAGAACCATTCACTTTGTGCCAAGTATACCGGAGAACCATCCTTATCCTCAGCTGCATTTTGTTGCTTGAATCTTAAGAAATCATTCAACTTATTTTTATCTGCAGATGTTAACCAACATGCTTTGTAAAAAGGCAATGTTCTAAATTCACAAGCTGCTCCATACTCTTGCAACAAACGATATTGGATTACTTCAAATTGTAAATCACCAACGCAACCAATAATTTTTTTATTGCCACCAAATTGAGTGAACAACTGGGCAACACCTTCGTCGGTTAATTGCTGAATCCCTTTTTCCAATTGCTTTGTTTTCATTGGATCCTTATTCACTAATTCCTTGAAAATTTCAGGAGAGAAAGTAGGTATTCCAGTAAAATAAAATTTTTCGCCCTCAGTTAAAGTATCTCCAATTTTAAAATTACCTGTATCAAATAAACCAACTACGTCGCCAGGATACGCATCCTCTACAATATCCTTGCTACGCGCTAAAAAGGTATAAGGATTCGTAAAGCGAACGTCCTTTTCCAAACGTACATGTTTATAATAGGTATTGCGCTCAAACTTACCGCTACATACGCGCATAAATGCAATACGGTCGCGATGTTTAGGATCCAAGTTGGCATGTATTTTAAAAATAAAACCACTGAACTTGTCCTCTCCTGCTTGTACTTTTCGAACACTGGTTTCTCTATCACGTGGCGTTGGTGCAATTTGAATAAACGTATCCAACATTTCTTGTACTCCAAAATTGTTTACAGCAGATCCGAAAAACACAGGTGCAATTTTACCTTCTAGGTAGTCCGACGGATTGAGTGCACCATATACTCCATCAATTAATTCCACATCTTCTCTTAATAAATCAGCATCCCGTTCACCTACTTTTTGTTGTAAAACCGGACTTGATAAATCGGCAATTGCAACTACATCTTCGTCATCCGCCTTAGTGCTTGCAGTAAATAAACGCAAACTTTTATCATGTAAATTATATACCCCTTTAAATTCCTTACCACTATTAATGGGCCAAGTCATTGGGTGTAAAGAAATTTTTAATTCGGCTTCAATTTCTTCTAATAAATCAAATCTGTTTTTACCATCTCGGTCCATTTTATTTATGAACACAATTACGGGTGTAGCACGCATACTACATACTTCCATCAAACGACGTGTTTGTGGTTCAACCCCATTAACACTATCAATTACTAATATAACGCTGTCAACAGCTGTCAAAGTACGATACGTATCTTCCGCAAAATCCTTGTGCCCAGGCGTATCCAATAAGTTAATCAAATTGCCTTTGTACTCAAATGACATTACCGATGTTGCCACTGAGATACCTCTTTGACGTTCTATCTCCATGAAATCCGAAGTCGCATGCTTTTTTATCTTATTACTTTTTACTGCACCGGCAGTTTGAATGGCACCACCAAACAACAATAACTTTTCAGTTAAAGTAGTTTTACCAGCATCCGGGTGAGAGATGATTGCAAAGGTCTTTCTTCTATTAATTTCTTTTTCGTACTTCATTTTCTAATTCAATCAAACTTTAATTCGTCTTTATTAAAAATGGCCCGCATTCAAAAAAATTTGAATTACGAGCCATCGTATATTTTGGTAAGCTTGTTAGATATCAATTGCTTCGCCATAAGCTGCTGCAACTGCTTCTTTTAAGCCTTCACTCATTGTAGGATGTGGATGAATTGCATTTAAGATTTCATGCGCCGTAGTTTCTAATTTACGCGCTACTACTGCTTCTGCAATCATTTCAGTTACATTCATTCCAATCATATGACAACCTAAGAACTCACCGTACTTAGCATCAAAAATTACTTTCACAAAACCTTCAGTGGCACCCGCAGCAGAAGCTTTACCGCTTGCTACAAATGGGAACTTACCTACTTTAATTTCATATCCAGCTTCCTTTGCTGCTTTCTCCGTATAGCCAACACTTGAAATTTCGGGAGTGCAATAAGTACAACCAGGAATATTGTTATAGTCGATGCCTTCAGGTAAATGCGCATTTTTCTTTTCTAAATAAGCCATATGCTCTGCGCAATTGATCCCTTCTTTAGCAGCAACGTGCGCTAATGCTTGACCAGGACTACAGTCGCCAATTGCATAAATACCAGCAATGCTTGTTTGTTGGAATTTATCTACGGTGATACGACCTTTATCAGTTTTGATGCCATTTGATTCCAAACCAATATTTTCAATATTTGAAACCACTCCTACCGCACTTAATAATACATCCGCTTCTAATGTAACATATGAACCGTCTTGTAATTTCACTTTTGCTTTCACACCAGCCCCAGTTGTATCTACTGATTCTACCGAAGCATTGGTCATGATATCAATACCTTGTTTCTTATATTGTTTTTCTAATTCTTTAGAAATATCTTCATCTTCAACTGGAACAATTCTTGGTAAAAATTCAACAATGGTAACTTTCGTTCCCATGCTGTTGTACACATATGCAAACTCAACACCTATCGCACCACTACCAACAATGATCATGCTTTTTGGTTGTTGTTGCATTACCATTGCTTCGCGGTAACCTAATACTTTTTTACCATCCTGTGGTAAATTTGGCAATTCTCTACTACGACCACCTGTTGCAATAACAATATATTTTGTATCTACCACTTGCGTTGCGCCATCAGCAGCTTTTACTTCCACTTTACCTCTTGATAAAACTTTACCATAACCCATGATTACGTCAATCTTATTTTTCTTCATTAAGAATTGAACGCCCTTGCTCATTTTATCGGCAACGCCACGACTTCTTGAAATTACTTTTCCAAAATCGTGTGCAACTCCTGTAGCAGTTACGCCATAATCAGCACTATGTTTTAAGTACTCATATACCTGAGCACTTTTTAATAAAGCTTTAGTCGGGATACATCCCCAGTTTAAACAAACCCCACCTAAACTTTCCTTTTCTACAATTGCTACTTTTAAACCTAATTGAGAAGCTCGGATAGCCGCAGGATAACCACCAGGACCACTACCTATTACGATAACGTCGTATGCCATTTTGTGTGTGTTTTTGAGTAAATGAATGAGGGTGCAAAAATACCCAAAAAAAAGGGACTATTCAAAGAAAACTCGGACCATCTGAAAAAACCACTTATTGTCGTTGGGACGCAGCTTATTTCCTTGATTTTCATCGAATTTACTAAGCCCAAATAGCCCCGCCATATTCCCCCCACGAACCGCAAGCTCCAAATAACCAGCCGAATTAAACCAAGCCAGCTTATCTGAAATAGTCACGGCCCCGTAGTTACGACTTAATTCCCCAATGGTTTCGTTTCGGGTAAACATGATTTTAAACGGTCTTCCTTTAGCGTGCATTTCAAATTCTTCCTGTCTAATGTTGACCACAACATTTTCAAATTGGTCAATAAATATGATTTGCGCTTCCACCCACTTTGGATCAAACATAGGTTGGGTAGGATAAATTTCCAATATTTCACCTGCAGGATCACCCGCATCGGACAAATTACCCGAAGCGAAAAAGTATGCCACCGACTCCACAATTCGTTCCGTAATTTGAATAAAAGTACTTGCCCCTTTAATATCTATTTTCACAATATCCTTAGGCTTCAAACCCAACATCATGGTTAAAAATCCATTATCAGGTACTACAAAATAGTGGCCATTATAATGTGCGAATAATACATGCTCCTGAGGGTATTGAAAAAAGTTAACCATTACTACATGCACCGTTCCCGAAGGATAATGCTTAGCGGCATTATTAAAAATATAGGCCCCTTGTAAATAGTTTTTGCTTGAAAGTTGATGGGTAATATCTGCGATAGAACACCCCGGAATAATCGACAATATTTGGCCTTTAATTGCACCAATGATGAAATCCTCTTGGCCTATGTCAGATGTTAATGTTATAACGGGCATATCCAATTAGTAACGAATATAATCGACTTTTATTTTATCAATACCCCATTCTTAAAAAAGAATTGATGCGCCAACTTATCCGCCCATGCAGGAAAGTACTTATTCATAAAAACCGTACGCTTCCCTGTAAAGGTTAAAACCAGTGTTCGCTTACGTTTAGCAATAGCATGAATTATATGTTCGGCACATTCCTGAGAACTCATCATTGCCGCCTCATCCATCGGTGATTCTCCCTGCGCTTTTGCATCTTTATTTAATGCAGCATTGCGAATATTTGAACTCGTAAACCCTGGACAAACCCACATGACATGTGTGCCAGACCCATATAATTCAGTTCGTAACGCTTCCAACCAACCATTTAATGCATATTTAGAAGCCGAGTAACCACTACGGCCCGGCAAACCACGATATCCAGCAATACTAGAAACCCCAACAATTACACCATTTGATTTTTGAATCGCAGACAATGCCGCCTTTGTCGTATAAACTGTACCCCAAAAATTAATATCCATTACATTTTTAAGGGTCTCTATCGAAACCTCACTCACCAATGCACGCATAGAAATTCCCGCATTGTTAATCAAAATATCAATCCCACCCCATTTATCCTCAACCGCTTTAATAAATGCTTCATCCTGCGCTTGATTGGTTACATCCAATTGCATCGTAAACAAGTCCTGGCTTGGGTATTGGCTTTTTAACTGCTCCAATTTGTCCAAATTACGTCCACAAGTAGCCACTTTAGCCCCTAATGCCAAAAACTGACCCACAAGTGCTTTTCCTATACCATCCGAACCACCCGTAATAATTACAATTTTATCTTTGAAATTAGCCATAGCATTGATTTTACACAAAAGTACTTCTAAATTGAAGATGAATTACTTAGCATCATTTTAAGAAGTTGAAAATAAAAGTACCTAATTATTTGGATAGTTTTATTTTATGCTTATTTTTGCACTCCTCAAAAGGGAAAACGGCCGATTCCGTAGCTCAGTTGGTAGAGCAATACACTTTTAATGTATGGGCCCTGGGTTCGAGTCCCAGCGGGATCACAAAGCTCCGACGCAAGTCGGGGCTTTTTTGTTTTAAGGCTGCGTCGGGAGCTCGCTCACGTAAGCAGACGAGAAACAAAAAAGCAAAAGCAACACATCGTGTTGCCTTAAGGAGCTTTGGGTTAGATCAATGCGGAGGGGAAGTCGTTCGAGCGAAGTGAGAACGACAATCCCTAAATAAACAAGCTTGCTTGATGGAGACAGATTGAATTACATTACAACGAGCAAAGCGAGTGCTTTCGTAAACGTTCGAGAAACAAAAAAGCAAAAGCAACACATCGTGTTGCTTTAAGGAGCTTTGGGTTAGATCAATGCGGAGGGGAAGTCGTTCGAGCGAAGTGGAGCCGACTATATTATTATAACCAGTTATACTTGTTTTTATGTTATTTTACAATATTAATCTACTAATCTAAATAAGAATCTATCTATAAATGCTTGAAGTTTTTTACATAGGCAGTATTTTCTGTGCATTAGTAACCGTATACGTACTCATATTCAAAGAAAATGCCTTACCAACGTATGCTGATATATTGCTTTCCTTATTTTTCATCATAAATATTTGGTGCATTCTGATATATTTATCCATCTACTACGGATGGATAGTTACAGTTCCGCATTTATATAAAACAGCTGCGCCATTAAACTTCCTACTCGCTCCTGTAACTTATTTATATACTCGAGCAATATTATTTAATGAGAAAAAAACTAAACCAACTGATTTATTGCACTTGGTTCCATTCATAATTTTTTTAATAAATTATATACCATTTTATATTCTTCCAGCTGATAAAAAAAGTTTAATTGTAAATACTACAAGAGCAGATTTCAATAATACAATTAAACTTCAAGTTGGATTATTCCCAGAATATATAAGTCAATTATTTAGAATAATTCAAATTATCATTTATGCGATTTTTCAATGGAGCTTGATTATCAAGTTTAAAAAAGAAAATAAAAATATTGAAATAGAAAAACAAATTAAAGATGTAATAAAGTGGCTTAAATTATTTGCCTGGGCATCAACAATAATGATCATTGCATTTTTATTGCTTTTAATCTTTAAAATAATATATGACTCCATATTGGGGATTGGTTTTATGTATTTACTTCCCAATTTTCTAATTTCTGCAACATTTTTTATTTTAAGTACCTACCTTTTGACACATCCTAATATTTTACTTGGATTTCCATTTATCAAGTACAAGGAAATAAAATCTGAATTGTTTAAAAATGATG
Organism: Chitinophagaceae bacterium; assembly: GCA_947375185.1. Taxonomy (GTDB): domain Bacteria; phylum Bacteroidota; class Bacteroidia; order Chitinophagales; family Chitinophagaceae; genus Sediminibacterium. Next base: position 72,309 of record CANCEU010000004.1, on the reverse strand, counting down.
CATTTAAACTTGCTGTAATTGAAGAAGACTATTCAGAACAAATTGATACACTTAACCAGTATATAACTAGCAAAAACGCATATTTAACCAAGGGCTTAAACATTAGTGATGTGGCTGTAAATACAGGAATCCCAGTTAAACAGCTTTCATTTATAATTAACAACCACTTCAACTTACGATTTAACGATTTTATTAACAAGTATAGAATCGAATACATAAATGAGAAAATAAATAATGGGTATTTAGATACCTATACACTTAAAACCCTTTATGGAGAGGCCGGCTTTACAAGTCAAAACACTTTTATTAATGCATTTAAAAAAATAAACAAGGCAAGCCCCTCTGAATACATTGCCAGATCCTCCAAATAGTTTAATTCGGACTTTAAATATGATATAATTAGTTCAAAATTCCGATTATTGAACCTGTTTGAAGTAATCATTTACATTGAAGTTCAATATTTTTAAGAAATTTACTAGATGAGATTTTTGAAAATAATAGTTATTAAAATTGCATTAGCAATATTTAATATATTTATTTTTTTTACTACCACTAATGGACAATCCATTACACCTATGACCTTAAATAATGGAGGGGGATTTAGTCCAAGTATGGAATGGAGCATTTGCGAATCTACTTCTATTGCTTTTTTTAACACTTCCCTTTTAGGTCTTAATACAGGGGTCTTACAACCTATGACAAACCTAGTCACTTCTATTAATGAAATAGGATTTGACACATTTGGAAACCAGGTTTCAATAGGACCCAACCCTACTTACAATCAGCTAAATTTAAATATACGCTTTCATGAAATGGGAGATTTAACAGTTGAGATGTTAAACTCTAAATCAGACATTTATTTACACGAAGAATTAGGCAAAATCGGGGGACTTTATAATAAGACTTTTTTCATTGAAAAATTCCCATCTGGTATCTATTATATAAGAATTTACTTCAAAAATGATAACGGCCTAATCAAAAGAGGCACTTATAAAATTATAAAACTGTAATAATTAGCTTCCATTTTATGCATCTAAAATCACATAGGCCCAAAACTCTTTTATTAATCACTTTTGTATTTATTTTATTAAATGTAAAAGGACAAACAGGATTAAACTTCCAAGGTGTAGCAAGGACAAATAATAATGTCATATTAGCCTCACAACCTATAACACTTAAATTAAGCATCCTTCAGGGCAACTCAAATGGCACAATTGAATATGTAGAAACCAGAAAAGTATTCACCAATACACAAGGACTTTTTACAGCGGTCATTGGGGATACCGGAACAATTAGCAGTTTAGGCAACTTCTCTACGATCAATTGGAAATTGACACCAAAATATTTAAAAATTGAAATGGACCCTAGTGCTGGAAGCAATTTTACCATTATGGGCATAACTCAGTTTCAATATGTTGCATATGCTCAGTTTGCAAATAGTGTCGCTGCAGAAAATATAAACGGCATAATTCCCGTATCAAAAGGAGGTACCGGTTCATCCAACTTTGCTGATTTAAAAAACAGTTTACAATTAAACAATGTAAATAATACTTCTGATTTATTAAAACCAATTTCAACTGCAACTCAATCAATCTTAGATATCAAGTTAAACAAAGCTGACACTGCTTTTTTATTACAAAAAACTGACACTTCATCAATTTCAAATAGAATTAACTTAAAAGCAAATTCAACAGATATAACGAATGGTCTTGCACTTAAAGAAAACATTACAAACAAATCAATAGCCAATGATTTAGGTGGAACCAATCCAAGCGACCTACTCTATCCATCTCAAAAAGCTGTTAAAGAATATGTATTAGCTAATAATGCTGCAGGCGGAATTGCAGATGGAGCCATTACTACAATTAAATTAGCTAATGCTTCAGTTACCGATTCAAAGATCAATACAGTGAGTGGTTCAAAAGTAATTGGAAATATTTCAGGCAACGCAGCGACAGCATCATTGTCTGGCAATATTACAGCTACTTCAAATACTACATTAACATCTTTATCTAATTTAAGTACTGTGGGGACAATAACTAGTGGCGTATGGAGTGCCACTTTAATTGCCATTAATAATGGGGGGACTGGAACAAACAGTGCAGCAGCAAATATGTTTTTTGCCGGACCAGATGGTTCAAGCGGCGCACCTTTATTTAGAGCTATTGCAGTAAATGACCTGCCTACAAATTCAAATAGCTATATTCAAAACGCACCAATAACTCAACAATCTGGTGCTATTAATATTGACGGCAGTGCCAGTTTTGGCAATTCCTTGAATGTTCATGGGATCTATTTGGGAATAGGACATACAAATCAGAATAATACAAACACTTTCCTTGGGAACCAAAGTTCACAAGGAAACAATGATGGATACCAAAATTCAACTTTGGGCATATGGACCTTGCAAAATAATAATGGCGGTATTGACAACACAGCAATGGGCGCTTATTCTCTTAAATCAAATTCAACTGGAAATGACAACACTGCAATTGGAAACAATGCAATGATTAATAATACAACAGGAAATTATAATACAGCCACTGGTTCTGGTGCTTTATCTTCAAACACATCAACTCCAAATACAGGAAACTATAATGTATCTAATGGATATTTAGCAATTCCTTTTAACACTACAGGTTCTAATAATGTAGGTATTGGCTATTATGCACTTCAGGCAAATAGAACAGGAAATTACAATACTGCCATTGGGAATGGCGCAAATGTTGGATCCGGAGCATTAATAAATGCAACCGCTATTGGTAATGGCGCTATTGTGAGTACATCAAACACTATTCAACTAGGAAATACAAATGTAACATCAATAAATACAACTGGCGCTATTACTGCTGCTGGATTTTCAGGACCATTAAATGGCAACGCTACTTCAGCAACAATAGCTGGAAACATAACTGCTACTAGTAACTCAACACTTACCACTTTATCAAATTTAAGTTCAGTTGGCATATTGAACAATGCAACAGTAAATGGCAAAATTATTGTCGGTTCAATTTCTGCTACAAGTTCATCGGCTGTATTAGAAGTAAATTCTAATACACAAGGATTTTTACCGCCAAGAATGAATTATTATCAAAGAACTCAAATAATATCCCCTGTTGCTGGATTAACCATTTGGTGTAATAATTGTGGATCATCGGGTGAAATGCAGGTATTTAATGGTGCAAGCTGGACAAATATGATTGGAGGAACTTCGACTGGAACTATAAATTTATCCATTGGTCAAAATTATCAAGGTGGCATTGTTGCCTATATTTTGCAGGCAGGAGATCCCGGTTACGATGCAAATACCCAACATGGATTAATTGCAGCAACATCGGATCAAAGTACGTATAGCTGGTGGTATGATCATTCTTTGACACCCTTCCCTATTACTAACGCAACTGGAACTGGAATTGGAACTGGTCTCAGCAACACTAATACTATCATCTCCGTTCAAGGTCTACCAAGTAATGGATACTCAGCGGGAACTGCAAGAGCTTATAATGGCGGGGGCTATTCTGACTGGTATCTTCCTAGTAAGGATGAATTATCTAAACTTTATGCTTTATCTTTATTAGGATACGGAAATTTTGACAATCAAGCATATTACTGGAGCTCCTCAGAATATGACACCAATCGAGCATGGTTCCAAATTTTTAGCAATGGTACCCAAAATGCTTTTAGCAAATTCAATCCATTAAATATCAGAGTAGTAAGGTCGTTTTAATGGAATCATTATTGTAATAAAATCTTACAACTTTATATACCCCCAATAGATTACTTGTGATACCCCACTATTATTTGTAATTCCAAACTTAAAAACATTACTTGTATTTGGAGCATACGCCGCATGACTAGTAACAATTGAATTATTAGTGCCTGTAATTTGATCTGGAATAGTATTCCAAACCAGGGTATTACCGGTAGAATAATACCATGCATATTGGCTAACAAGAACAGGTACAATGAAAAATAAACTCATGGCAATTATTCCAATTTTATACTAAGGTTCAAATTAATGTAATTTTTTCAATTTAACTGTTGCCTCACATCCATTTTCTTGGGAAATTTCCATAGGATTAAGCTCAAATAATTCAAGATTTTAGACATATTTCTGTCTTTTTACCTTGATTCAGAGCTATGTATTAATAGAAAGGAAAGTTATGGTAAAGATGTATTTTTTGTGTTGTTCTTACAGAACCTGGATTAAGGACCATGGTATTATCAAGTTGCGTATTGCAGGACTTGACATTGTGATTATAATTAAAATACTTGAAGTTTAATTTTTAAATTTATTGCTAGAAATTTTGATATGGTTAATGAACAATTGGTATATGAGCTTCAAGAAGATGACACCAGAAATGAAATGACATTCTTTTTTATTAGTAAAGGAGAAACAGATATTATTAAAGCTATACAATACTCATTTGTTCAGGATTTAAATGGTAGACATTTATTTAATTTGGGATTTGGGGATTATGATCTAGAAAATGATAAAATCAGGGATGACATTGATTCAAACAATAACGATGTTTACAAAGTTTTTAATACCGTCCTGTCAACAATCCCCTTATTTTTTGAAAAACACAAAAATGATTATCTAATTGTAAATGGCAGCGATGGAAATAAAGATTTTATTACTCAATGTATTTTAGACTGTATTAAAAGATGTACTACAGATTGTAAAAAAATTAACAGACGAATAACAGTCTACAGAGGATATGTTGACAAGAACTACGAGTCATTATGTACTGACTATCAATTCTTTGGAGGAATAAAAGATGAATTTGGGAATGTTACATTCGATAGTTATGAAAGATATAAAAAATACGATTCTGTATTGTTATTAAATAAAAAACTCTAATTTTACTTTATGAAAACTAAAGAAAACAAATCAAAAGGATTGGTAAAGATTGCCGAATCAGGTCTTTTGTCTTTGGTGTCTTCTAAACTAAAGGATAGAGTACTTTTCCCAGAGAAGGTTGAAAAGACTAAAGAGTACCTAAAAGGTGCAAAATTTGCAAAATCTTAATTTAAAGTAGTTAATTGATCAATAAAGTGTCTCGACATTGGGTTGAGCGCTTTGGGTTAGATCAATGCGGAGGGAAGTCGGACGAGCGAAGCGAGGACGACAATCCCATTTTAGTATTAGATGCGGAGGGAAGTCGGCGAAGTGCAACGAAGCCGACAATCCCCGGATTTTAAAAAATTATTAGCAATTCAAGAAAGAAGCATACTTTTGTATTGCCTGTATCACATGAAGGTCGGCTCCATGCCGTTGAAGGGTATTCTTCTTAGTGTGAAAATGGGCATTTTTTATTTACGGTAGTTCCTTTTGATATAAATACTTGATCCCGTTTATACTCTTCTTAATAAAATAAAAATATCTATCTTCTTCTCGTTCTACCATTCTTTGAATAGACCATAAAAAATAATCGGTAATATTTATTATTGGTTCAATTGTTGGATGCTGAACATTAAAAGCAATTTTACAGCTATTATTTAGATGCGGGTATTTGTTTTTAGAGATCAGCAATGCTTTCTGTAAGCCGCGATCTAAATTATATTGAGTTGTGCACCTACTTCGACTATAGAATTGATAAATTCAAACACCAATTTTCTTACTTCTGGGATATCATCTGTTGCGTGAAAAAAGTAACCTGATTTTGTTTTCTTTTTTTGAATGCATCTTATTTTATAATAATAATTATCATTGATTACTTTATATGGCATAAAAATAGATATTCATCAGTGGACCTCAATTTTTCATACAACCAACTAGCCTATTACACCCTATCCCACAAAGGCAATGACTTCATTCATAAACATGTAGTAGATGCATTTGCAATTCAAACCGCAAATGAAAACACAAAACCTATAAAATTAGTGTATGCATTAGCTGGAATCTATTTACATATAGTTAAAAAGTATACGGGAAACAAGTACAAGAAGCGCATATTAAGATGTCAAAAAAATCAAAAGTATTTCCTAACATTTCCCTTCCTGTGAACAGAGGTGACATATACATCAATGATGTGCTTAAGATTTCAGACCCAACTGAAAGGGACAAACAAATTCACGAATGGTGCGCTTCAGTATGGGACGCATTTACCAATCAACATTTAACAATTATAGAAATTACTGAATACTTAATTAAATAAAGAGATTTAAAGATAGTTTAATATAGTATTCAAATAAAAAATTCCGAAATCGTATAAAATCGGAGTTTATAAAAGTTGTAGCAGAATTCTAAAAATATAAGCTAAAGTCCAGACTGTGCTTTGTCTTCTTCTTAAACATTAGTATAGGTTATAGAAATTATTTATAGCCCACTTGGTGCGCCTTGATAAGTGACAACTTCGGTTGTAATTTTAGAACTACCAAATTGGTTTCCATCAATACATGAAGATGCCTGAGAAGTTCCCTCACCCTATATTAACTCTACTTGTGACTAAATCATTCCGTTGGTAATCTTATCATAGTTTTCACTATATATTTTACTTACGCATGAAAATATAAATATTGAAAATATGAAAGCTAGTAACTAATTTATAATTTTTTAATAATTAATTAGTTAAAAATTTGGTCATTGCTTCATCAAACCCTTTTAAATCTAGCATCATGGATGCTAATTCATATTCACTTTTATTATTCCCAACAATTCTAATTACAGTTTTGCCCTGATCCTTTGAAATCCTATATGATGCAATTTCGTCTTTAGTATATTCTTTAATTTCAGTATAGCTTTTCTTAAGAATCAACTTATCATTTATGATTGAAACACTCATATCCTTGTTGGCTGCCCAAAAAATTAGCGCGCCGACACCTCCTCCAATTAAAGTAGGCCAAAGTACATATTGAAAGCTTGCAGATCCTACAACAAAAAAATCGATTCCTAATAAAACAAAAGGTATTAGCCATGCAGCGGCTGCATTGTTTTTGGATTGATATTCCATATTTTTAAATTTTTAGTTTTATATGTTGATAAAATATATGATTGTTTAGTACAAATTATTAAATAACTATCAACCTATTTCTAGCTACAAATAATTATCTCATTAAATGAACATTCACGTTCAATATATTACAGTTACAATCGGTTGAAACTTCAGAATTATATGTTTGACCTCTCGAAATATCTAAAAAAGAAATGCCGAATTTGCCATTTCCCAAATAATGTTCGGAAAGAATTTGCTTCCCAGTATTAGTAAAATTTTGTCTTACTTTATCAATGCAACTTTCACTTCCGGAACAACTACCTTTATTTATACTAGAAGAAGAATTAATAGTATTTGTAGAATTATTTTCATTTTTCTTGTTCAAAATACTCCCTATTAAAAATAAAATAATTAACCAAACCCACCATTTTTGGTACCATCTTTTTTCGTTATTTACATTCATGTTATTTTATTGTTTATTTGACTCCAATATTGTGACTCCATGCCCAATTAGTTGCACAAGTTTGACCACAAAAAACCTCAGAATGTCCAGAAAGTTGAACACCATTTGATTTCAAAAATGATTTCCCACACTCTGAACATGTTAAAGATTGTGATTCATACTTTTCTTCACTTTTTGAAGTTGAATTAGTATTTTCACTGCAATTGGTCAAGAATAATGCAAAAATTATAAGCATCATTGAATTTGTTAAAATTGTTTTTTTCATGTTCTTTTATTTATTTGATATTAGATATTTAACTTTTATCTTCTATTTAGGCAGAACAGCTAAATAATAATTGAGGCTATTTTTAACATCATTATTCTTTTTGCCAGTAAACGAATTCTGACTCCAAGCAGAAGACTCATCGAATTCAGTAGCGCTCCAGAAAAAACCTGCTGAATTTAATAAGCCATCAATTTGATCTTTCGTTTCAAATAAAGAATTTAACTCAAGAATCGTTGGCAATCTCCAATTTTTACCCAAATTATTACAAGCGATTAAGGCATTGCTCCATGTATTTTTCTCACTGAATAGATATACATTTGAAAATTCAATATTTTCAAATGGAATTATCACATTATGAGTAGCATTTGAAGTACTAATAAACATATTACTTTCATTATACATTTCTTCCGTATCAACTTCCATTTCAACTGATTTTACCAATTGATTACCTGCCATTATTAAGGAAATTGTAATAGTTATAAAACAAAGAATGTATGCTAAATTGAAAAATTTTAATACATTTAAATTATGCTCATTTGCTAATTCTAATAAACTTTTTTCAACTAAAAATGATAATTCCGATATTGCAATTATCAAAATAGTTAAAAAAGAATACCCAGTAATTAGTAAAAACTTACCTGCTGAACGAAATTGATTTAGATGCATAATTAATATTTTTTAAATTTTTTAAAGCAAATTTTTATGGAAGCTTGATTTTGATTTAATGATACATTTAATCTTTTCAAGCAGTTACAATATTAGATTGTTGAAAGTCCTGTATTCTAGTTTTAGTACGCTTATAGGTGAACATCTAGGTTTTCATATTACCCCCTAACTCCTTGATTTTAAGTCTATTTATAGGTGACTCACCTATATCTCAATGGATAATTTCTAATATTTTAGTCTAATTTTGTAAAAAATCATAATGTGTAAGCTTTCTACAATACTATTAGCCCTATTTACTTTGACGCATAGTAGTATTGCTCAAGCACCCTATTATGACATAAAGACCCCTAGTTTTTTAAACCATTTTTTAAACAGTGGTGACAAAAGTGGTAATGAAAAAATAATCCGATCACCAAATTGCTTAATCTTACCAATAGCTAACCGTACAATTGCAAAATCTCAACAATCGTTAGTATTTGTAGATAGCAATACTTTTATAACGATAGATGGCACAGGATATCTATATAAATTAAAAGAAATTGAAAAAGATGGAAAATCAAGATTTATAAGAATTGACTCCACCATCCATACGGGCAATAATTTCAGGAGCCTAAGTTTTGGTTACAATAAAAACTTGTACAATATTGGTGGATATGGTTTTTGGAGAACAAATGGTCAACTAAGGTTATTTTCATTTAAAACAAATGACTGGTCAATAGAGCCATTAAACAAAGAAGTATTGGTTGATAAAGATGGCGATATACCTTTTTTGTGGTATGATGAATTTAATGGACAAATTATTGCGTTAGAAAGTAAAATGGAAAATCAGTCTATTAAAAGCAGTCCGGTTTTCATTGATTCTGTACATACATTAGATTTAAAAAAGAAAAAATGGATTACACTAGGGAAATTAGATAAAGAAATAAAAGAAGATTTATCTGAAAAATCACTTTTAACTAATACAGAATTTGGCTTGCTGATTCACAACAGCAGTAAAATAGTAACCGAGATATGGGATATAAATAATAATCAAGTATTAAATATATCAAAAGAGTTTCAAAATAAATTACCAGTTTCGAATCTCAACAATTATATAATTTGGTATGAAAAGCCAAACATATTCATTTATGACAAAAGCACTGATAAAATAGATTCTCTTCTTTTTACAGCTCAACTATTAACTAAATCAAAAAATAGGATTTATGTTAATGATACCATATCTCTAGCTTCAGTTTTCATTAGTATAAGTATTCTAGCATTACTTATAATTGCTATTTTCATTTGGAAAAGAAGAAATAAAAAACCAAGTTCAAATATCCCAGTAAATGAATTAAAATCACCTTCTGAGGCTAATTCATTATTCACCGAAATCGAAAAAACCTTACTTGATTTAATCATTTTAAACATTAAAGAAAACAATCGACTGACAAGCATTGATGAAGTAAATTATGTACTAGGTATATCTAACAAGAGTATCAATATGCAGAAAAGAACCAGAAGCGATATCATAACATCTATCAATTCAAAATTTCAAATCTATTTTAAAACAGAAATGCCTTTAATCCTAAGACAGAATTCTGAATTAGATCAAAGAATAAAAGAGTTTTATATAGAAACTGAGAATGTGAATTTAATTATTCCATTAATTTAAAATTGTGGATTCATTTACAACCCATATCTTACCCTATTCACATTAAAATTCTGTAATACTTGATCAGCTGTTAAAGAAATATTGTACATTCTAATTATACCAATTGTACCTTTAAATGGAACCTGTACCCCAGCTGCATTTACAGGTATTCTACCTGCAATTCCTACAGGACTTCCGTTGCTCACTTGAACAACCCCTGTCAAACTTGTACTTCCAACTGAAGCTCCATCCCTATATACAGTAAGTGTTTTAGCAACAAAATCAAAAACTGCAACCAATTGCTTCCAGGTATTTACAGGGAACCCCGTAACACTAACATTTTTAAAATTAGTCCCATCATAACAAGCTACAAGCATACTACTAGCACCTTCATTAAAACGAATAGTATAAGGATACTTTGTCTCGTTTGTGAAATTCCATTTCTCCATCAATTCAGCCTCTGCCGAGTTGGGTTGTCCATTGGAAGGATTAAACCAAATCTCTATAGAATATTGTTGCGTATTTGTAAAATCGGTAACTCCTGACACACTTGGAATTCTTCCGTATTGTGTTGTTCCATTAAAAGTAATTGCGCCTGGTGTAGTATAATTTGGCGACCCAGTTATAGATGCGTTATTACCACTAGCTGACAAATCGTAAAATGTAGTTGTACCTTGATAAGATTTACTATTTGCGGCATCCAAATTAAGCACTAATCCACTACTGACAATACTGCTATTGGGCTTGACGAGTGCCCCCAATCGCATAGTCATATGATTTGTCCAAAGCATTGGGATAACTTTAACGTATTTTGCAAATACAGTTGTTGGGAAAAGTATACGTGCATCATCATAAATACTTGTACTCAATGGCTCATTGGTTAATACCCTTGTCCAAGGTGCAGATCCCGTTAAGCTAGTCTCTATATGAACTCTTGTTACAAATTGATTCCCTGAACTTGCTCTTGGCTGAACAACAATACCTTTTATATATGCAGGCTCATCATAATTCAATATAATGTTTTGATTTGTGTCTAAGGTTTGTGCTGCCCAACCCAGGGCTGAATTTAACCATGGTGTAAAGTGATTAGTTCCAAAGGGATCAGAGGCTCCTGTACTACCTGTTGTGCTGTTCCAAGCAGTTGATACACTCCAATAAGTTGGACTTGTATTCGTGGATGGACTGTGAATAGTGTAATCAAACTCGCTTTTTCTTAATAAATAATCTTGTAAAACATCATTATCATTAAATGGCAAATTGAAAATTTTAAATTGAGCCAAATTAAAATTCCCATAAGCACTTGTGCCCAAATTTTGATCACCTCCCGCCCCTATTGCATAATATTGTCCATTAGTTGGAATGGTTCTTGCATAAGTTTGCGCGCCTTGCAATACCCCATTTAAATATCCTTTAATAGATGCTCCATCATATACCATAGCAATATGATACCATTGATTTAAATTAACAGTGGATGCTGATGTAATAGTAGTCCCATTCCAAATACGGTATTTTACATACCCATTCACCAATTCGACTGTAGATGCATTCCAACCGTAATTGGGTGTTTGTGAATCTAATTCATATACTAAATCACCAGAGGCTGCAGTTGGATACACCCAAAAGCTCATGGTGAAACTTTTTTGTATACTCGCATCTAAGGATTTAAAATAAGTCCTAAGATTTGGGGTAACCACATATTGATTAGTTCCGTTTAAAGAAACGAAACCCAATGAATTTAAAAAAATGGGGGCATTAACAATACTTGCATTCCCCGAAGCAGTGCTCGCAATATTGTTAACGGTGGTAGCGCTGCGCGTAAAGCTGGATGATTTTGAAAAATCATAATTCACAACTAAATTGTTTTTGGGCAAAAGGGATTGACGAACAGGAAGCCCTATTTGGGCACTTGCAGATAAAGAAAAAAGAATAAATAAAATAAGTGTAATTAAATTTTTCATAACTAATTACTCATTTCGCCAGTAACAAGATAATTATTACTTCCTAAGTTCAAAATACTAATTACTGAATATTGACTAGCTGATTTAGTAAATCCAGTTCTATTTAAAAAAGTTCCTGAAAAGGTAATTTGCCCTGCCCCCATTTGCACTACTGTACAATTAAATCCAGTAGGCAAACCAGTTGGAATGGATATGGTGATAGCTGATGCACCTGTGGTTTGAATCACTTTACCATTATCAGTAGCATCAATTGAATAAGTAGTTCCTGATTGAGTATTAATGTTCGCCACAAATCCAGAGATAGAAGAAGTACTTGAATTCCCCCCCGTCAAAGCCCCCGTTGTGGAAACATTCCCAGCGGTATAGGCTATATCATTTCCAGTTTTTGTCCAATCCATGTTTACCCTTGACCAAACTGGTGATACTGCAGTACCTGTATTAACATAAAAACCAATCACCCCATCAGTTTGAAACACTAGTAAGCCATTCGCTGGAGAAACAATATTTCCTCTTTGCGTAGCGGTCATTCTTGGAATGAGTAACCCTTTATCAGTTGCGGCAATTTCTAATTTAGCAGACGAATTAGGCGTAATCGTTCCAATACCTGTTTGTGCTTGCAGATGAATGGAAAAAAAGACCCCAATAATGAAAATAAACCTCCTTATCATACTTGTAAAATAGATCAAACAAATATAAATTAATTGCTACTACATAGCAAACCTATATTTTCTAAGAAATCTTATATTGATGCTATTATTACGTCAAAATGTATGATTTAATACTTATAATTGGAAAATCTATTTAACTGCCAACTTAAACGAAACTGTTTTAGTATTTGTAGCATTTGATTTTGAAGTAACCACAACTGCTACAGTGCATAAAGCTCCTGGAGTCAACCCTGTAATGGTAAAATTATTATCAGCAGCTACACTTGAATTTGAAGTTGTAAACACAGTTGAATTATCTACATCCTTGGAAACTGTCACAGCAATTGTAACTCCCGCAGAAGGAATAGTAGAACTAACTTTAACCCCTATCAATTGAGATGATCCAACAACTGCTAAAATATTACCTGTACCTGGATCAACATTCACTGTAAAAGCAACAGGAGATTCTGTAGGTGTCGGTGTTGGCGTAGGTATTGTCGTTGGGGAATTTGAAGCAGTATCACCACCTTTACTACAAGAAAGTATTAAAATTGTAATTAATATAATTAAAAAATTTAAGTGTTTCATGTGCTTAAAGTTTTACCATTTTGAATTGATAAGATAACTTTTGATCATTTGAAGTTACTATAATAATATAAGTCCCAGCAGCTAATTCCCCTAAGTAAATTGGCATTCCCGGGGTTAGGTTTTGCTTACTGACAACTTTAGCGCCACTTGAAATATCAAATACTTCCATGTTTAATCTCTGATATCCTTTTAAGAAAAAATCAAAATTCAATTGATTTACAAATGGATTTGGAGCAAGCTTAATATATTCATCTGTACTAATATTTACAATATCAGTTACTAAATAATAATATGCTGCACTTGATGCACTAAAGCAACCATTTAAAAAAGTTTTTGCGGTATATGATCCTGCCAAAGTTGGTTTAAATTTTTGTGAAGTGTCTTGCAAAGTGGTACCATCTTTATACCAAGTAATACCGTTTGTATTTGCAATTAAAAAATTATTTACATCCCTACTCAATATTGGTGCAATTGGGACTGGATTAATAGTTACGTTTACTTTAGCTCTTGGACCCTCACAACCTGTTAATATATTTACTTGACTAACATAATAATTAGTACCCCCATTTGTATTACTGATAGGTTTAATTGCAACACTTGTTCCAATTCCACCTGTTGCATTAGTACCATACCATTGTAATTTATTCCCAGTAGTTGCAATCACTTTTAAGGTATCTGTGATTGAGCCATTACAATAAGTGGTGTCTTTCGCTAGTGGTAAAGTAGGAGCTGGATTTATCGAAATATCAATGATATTACTAGATGCACTAAAGCAACCATTAATTGCACTTTTTAAACTATAGTTACCTTTTATTTTAGCAAGTAATGTAGCCCTAGTAGAATCTTTAATTAAGGTGTCGTTTAAATACCATTTATTTCCGTTTAGGCTATTGCTAATTAAAATTGCAGAATCTCCTGCACATATTGATTTTTTTCCACTTAAAGTCATAATCGGAGTTGAAGGAATTATTGAGCAGGTATCAATTTTAATGATGTAAGGATTGGTCCCATCAATATTTGGATTGTTTAAAATATATATCTTATTTAAAACGGTATCATAATTCATTGTATGATTTGGATTATTCAATGCATCAGGCATTGAATACTTAAATCCACTCACCCAATTATTCTTAAGTACCCCATTTTTATCGATACGATTCACAGAAGAAAGACCTGTAACTGGATTAGTGTGAAGAAAATAAAAATTTCCTAAATGATCAACAGCATAATCATTGATATTTGTAAACCCATCCCAGGTTTGAAGGAGTTTGCCACTTGATGATAATTTTCGGATTGAAGTAGAACTAGTACAATATATATTACCATATATATCAGCAATAATTTTTTCAAAGACACTATAATCAGCCCATTTATATGTTATAACGCCGTTAGCGTCAATTTTATTGATTTTTCTTTGACTGTCTCCCACATATATATTACCAAATTGATCAACACATAAAGTCATCGGACCAGTTGGCACAGTATTTTCAAGAACATAGCCACGAAAATATCCTTCTTTTGAGAATTTGCTAACCATATAGAATTCCCTAACAACCCCATAGGTATGAGCCAAATAGATATTCCCAAAATTATCACTTGTAATTTTAGTTGAATATTTTATACTAGATTCCTGAAAACCTCCCCAGCTAGTATCGGTTGTTGAATTTGAAATTTTATATAAATATCTTGTAGTATCATTGACTACAAATATATTACCTGAATGATCGGCTGTTAAAGGATATCTTGAAATAAAAGATGAATCAAATAATACCCATTTTTGATTCAATATACCATTCGTTGAAATTCTACTAATTGTATGTGATATTTTAGATAGTGTTGATTCACTATTTATAGAAAATACATTACCCAAACTATCAGTAACAATCCCATATGGATTAATATTATTTGACAAATCGTAGTTCGTAACAATTGAATTTGCAATCTTACTTACTGAACCGCCATTCGTTGTATAAAAAAATCCGTCATTGCTTGCTATTATAAAATTTGGACCATATTTTAAAGTTGCTATATTTTGCACGGAACCAGAATTAAATATTTTTGTAATTATTTTACTATAAGCGTTCGTTACAAAAATATTTTGATTTTTATCAAGAGTGATTTTATAATTAAAAAGTCCCGCATATGTATTTGCAGAAAAAGTATATAATAGTGAAATAATACCATTTGGATTAATTTTATATACATTAGCATTATTCGATGTCAACCCTGAATTAATGGTATAAACATTTCCTAGATTGTCTGTAGCAATTTCTATATGATAATTTATAGTTGTAGAAAAGTTTGCCCAAATTTTTGCAACTACCCCTAAAGGTGTAATTTTACTTATTGTATTATTTCTACTATTGGCAGTATATACATTACCCAAATTATCTATAGCAATAGCATTTGGAGCAGCATTAGAATCTAAATTTGCCCATGCTTTCGTGATAGATCCTTGTGGTGTGATTTTACTAACTGTGTTATTGCCTAGGTTCGCAGTATATATATTACCAATACTATCAATGGTGATAGCAAAAGGAATTGCATTTGTATCTAAGAGAGCCCAGGTTTTTGTAACTAAACCTTGTGGTGTAATTTTACTGACTGTATTATTGCCCTTATTAGCAGTATAAATATTACCTAATTTATCAATTGTTATAGCATTTGGATTAGCACTCGAGTCTAAATTCCCCCAAAATTTCGTCACCACACCTTGCTGTGTAATTTTACTTACCGAACTGATACCCTGATTTGCGGTATACATATTACCTGAATTATCAATTGCCAATGCAACAGCATTTAAATTTCTATTGTCGAATGTAATCCATGGATTTGTTATTGTTTGTGCGTTTATTACAATACTGGTAAATAGTATGAAAATTATAAAATGCCATTTTAGCATATAATTAGAGAAAATTAAAGAAATATTAGATTATGATTTTAACTCTTGAAAATACGTTGATTGCAATCAACTTCACTAGTACAAATTGGTACAAATGAAAACCATCATCTAATTCGTTACCTCAATAATTTTTATTTAAAAGCCAAATCTTGTTTTTGTAACATTAAAATTTCTTACAACCTCTGCAGCAGTTAATGCTCGATTATAAACAAGTACTTGGCCAATATACCCTTCTAAATTATAACCTCCACCAAATGCACCTAAATACATTTTACCTACACCAGATAAAGGATTGGTATCAGTAGTATTAGAGGCATCTAAAACGCCATCTATATATAAATTCCATCCACCACTTCCGCTATCAAAAGTTACAACTATATTTTTCCAAACATTATAACTTATTGGAGATGCACTATATACTGAAGGAGGAAAAGTATGTCCGGAAGTGTAATTATTGGTACCATATGGATACAAATAATGCAGGGAACCAAAATCACCACTAAGAATATTATTATCAGCGGCATAATTAATATATACCCATACTTGTTTTGTATAAGCTGTATTATTAAGTGAAGAATTTATAACATCTCCATAAGCACCACCACTAAATGCTATTGAACCACCCCCTAAATTACTATAAGATGTATTATACAAATCAGCATAACCTCCACTTGAACTTAAATCATTCCAGATGTTAGGATGGTTTGAATTATAACTTGATGAAACATTTGCATCTAAATATAAAGTAAGTCCATCTGGAACAATTGTATTTAAATTTACAGGAGCAGGCCTTTTTACAAAGCTAAATGGCACAATTTGAGATTGCCCATTAACATAAATAAAAAGAAGAAATATAAATAACCTTTTCATTAATTAAAAGTTTTGAACAATGGATGCAAAATAAGTAGTACCATCATAAATTACTGTTACAATATCAATCTTATTTGCAGCTGAAGTAATGGTTGGTGTAGTTCCACCAGACCACTTCCAGGCTGCAGGAAATATTAAAGTTCTATTTCCAGTTCCATCCTGAATAAACTCAATGATGTAAGTTCCAGGAATTGCATTGCTAAATGTTAGCGAAGTTATGTTTGCACCTAAATTTACTTTAAACATATTCCCTGTTGACAAATCAATATTTGTAGTTGCTGTTGCTGTAATGGCTGCTGGAACTGTCATTTTATATGACTTTGCAATTGAATTTCCTTGAACATCCAAAGTATAGCCATTGTCGGTATAAGCCCCCCCATGCTGTATGGTCACATTTCCTGATGGCCAAAGTCTTGTTGATTCTACGCCATATTTTGGTAAAAATGAAATATACTTAGAGCCATCAGCAGCGTCAGTTGATATGGTCCCAAAAGTTGTTCCATACCCAAGAATTAAATCTTGAAACCAAAATGCCTTACCAGCAGCACTCAAACTTCCAACTGTTGTTAAATTACTTGAGCCAGTCCATGTGCTTAAAGCAGTATTTTCAACATTACCCAATCCTAAATTAGTCCTTGCACCTACCGCATTTGATGCGCCAGTTCCACCATTAGCAACTCCAATAGTTGTTCCACTCCAAGTACCACTTGTGATAGTGCCCACTCCTGTTAAACTTGAATTCACCACATTGGTTGCTAAAGTAGTTCCAGTTAATGTCCCAGCATTAATAGCTGCTGAATTTGACGAAGGAGTAGGTATATTTAAAACAGATCCTGAAAATGTTGCTGAACCAACTCCTGTAGTTGTCAATGTTATTGGTGCTTGATAATCCACCGATGCCATTGCAGTTGTCATAGCACTTGTTCCATTACCCTTAATAAGTCCGTTGAATATCGTCCCCCCAGTACCACCGTTTGAAACTTGTAAAGTTCCAGTAACTCCTAATTGTAAATTGGTAGTTGCAGGTATTGTATTTTGTCCATACCCTTGTCCTATATTCCAATAAAAAGAAGTTCCATCATAGTAGAAATTTAAAATATCTTTTACACCTGCACCTGATGACAATGGTATTGAGGTGGTGGATGTAGAACCTAAAATTTTATTCGTTGTTGATGGCAAAGTCAACGTTCTACCACCTGTTGCATCTTGTGTAATTACAAGCGTTCCATTGGTCCCTGATACAGGTAAGCTTGTAAAATTCAAAGTGCTATTTTGTGTTAGTGTAATTGCTGCGTTAAGTCCTAAACCTGTATTCCAATTGATGTTAGTTCCTGTATAAGATAAATTAATTGGTGTTGATGCTAAAACAGGTGATGTAATACTTGTTGCACTAATAGCACCAGTATTCATAGCACTTGTTGTTACGGTTCCTGTAAATGTGGGTGAAGCAATTGGCGCTTTTAGAGCTAATGCCGTATTAACATCAGTGCTATTTGCTTTTAAATTTAAAGCATTTTGAGTTGCAGTTGAAATTGCCTTGTTCGCATCACTTGTATTTTCTACATTCCCTAACCCAAGATCCCCTTTTACTAATGATACATTGCCGGCATACCCATTTACGGATTGCACTGGAGGAGCTGGCGTTAATAATTCAATCCAATTTGCTAAAACACTTGGATCACTTGCAGCTAAAACAAAGTTCTTATTGACATCAGTTCTAATAACTACACTACCCACAACTGCACTACTTAATCCCAACATAGCCGCTTGACTACTTAAAACTTTAACACTTGAAAATGAGATAGCAGGGATTTGATCCGTTGGTATTTTTCCTGCTGCATTCAAACTTGCTGTACCATTTGCCGCACCAACCTTATTCGCATCTAATTTTAAATTTAAAGCCGCTTGTGTCAAATTTGAAACTGGTTTACTTACATCATTTGTATTATCAACATTATTCAATCCTATATCTGATTTGGCTAAATTCACTGAACCTGAATAACCATTCACCGTTTGCACAGGAGCGCCTGGGGTTAATAATTCAATCCAATTTGACAAATTACTAGCAGGCAAAGCACTTAAAACATAATTTTTACTTACATCAGTTCTTATTGCTATGCTTCCAACAATTGCAGTAGACAAAGCAGTCATATCAGCATCACTAGCTACAACACTTGTTGAAGAAAATGTAACTGGTGGTAATTGATTAGAAGGAATGATTCCAGATGAATTAAGTGTGGCAATTCCATTGGCTACACCCAATTTAGTAGTATCTAATTTTGAGTTAATTCTGTTAGACAAACTTGTGGTATCAAAAGTTTTTGCAGAAAGCATTGTTGGCGTAACATATTTTGAACTATCTGCAATATTTAATTTTTGACTAATCCCACCTGTATTTAATGAATATAATGCATAAGGAACAGCACCAAAATTAGTAGTCCCCATATCGATCCATTCATTACTATAATTCCATCTTGCATCAGCCGCTACAGGTGTGATTGCCACTTTTAAGTTTAAATAAAAGGGCCCATTGGCCCAATCAATATTTGCTAAACCCGAAGCAGTCCCTCCCACTCTAGTACCATTACCTATACTGATACTAAAAATTCCAGCGGCATCAGTAGTTGTTTGATGCTCCTCAATTAATACTTTGGTTCCATTTGCCGTGGACTGTATAATACTAGATTGCAAGTATATTTTTCTGTCTTTTGCAGGATTTGAAAAATTATCTCTTGCCACTGCTTGAAAAAATATTCCTCCACTAACCTGTGCTTGCAATTGACAACTTAATAATATCAACACGAACATTGTAATTATTGCCTTAAAATTTTTCATTATCTTCTCCATTATTATCATCTTTAAATATCATATAATTTTATAAATTCTATAAACCAAAAAAAGGTTTTTGAGCATTAAAAATGGAAGTGATTTCCGTCTTTGTTAATGTTGTATTGTAAATCATTGCAATGCCAATTTTCCCCGCAAACACTCTTGTATTAACACTAAATGGATCACATGCAATAAAAAAATTAAGATTATTCAAGGGAACATTCGCAATATTATTTACTGCAGATCTTATTCCATTTGCATTACATAAGTAGGCTGTTGTCAAGTTGGGTTCAATTGCAATAACCACCATTGACCAAGCATTATTGGGAACAAACAAATTTGAATTCCAATTGTAATTATTTGGCTGGTCATTCCAATGATACCCTACCGAATTATTATGAAATAGATCTAATCCAGTAGCTGGCGGCTGACTTGTGGGATTACCATATCCTCCTCTACTAAATATGATACCGGTATAATCTGGCTGTGTAATTGACGGGTTAATCCATGCAATAAAAGTTGCAGCAGACTTGGAAAATGAAAGACTGTTATTTGAAGTTGTTGCATATTGAGAATAACCAAAAGATATACTTGCAGGACTGGATGAATAAGTAGGCAATGTTGTACCGCCAATGGTAGCGTTATTATGAAGGGGGCTTAAATCAACCCATGTTCTTCCACCACTATAAACCATTGCATTTAAATATAAATACAACCCATTGGTGACAATAGATGCTGGATTTGCTGGAGCCAGATAATTATTATTCGCCTTAAATGTTAATTTTTGCGCAGTTGCAAATAAATTAACAAAACAAAATACCAATAAAGAAAATATATATTTCATATTATTTGCTGGTAAAATAAAGGGTAGTTTTTACTGTTTGTCCAGTTGCAATAAATGATTGGACCATTTTAACATTTCCAACAGACTCAATAACATGATTATAGTTTGTTGTATTTCCATTTACGGTTTTGGCAGTAACTTGTATTTCATATTTTCCATTATTATTATTGATGGTATAAGTTCCAATGATACCATCTGAATCCTTTGTCGTTCCATCTTTCAAATACGTAATGAAATAAGTTGATTGTCCCACAAAATTTTGAGTAATATTACCAGTAATAGAATAATCCAAGTACCAGGTTTTATTAGCAATCATATTAGTCATGACATCTGATGAAGTACTACTAACCTCTTTATTACAACTCACTGTACTTATAAGAATAGATACAATTATGAAACTATATAATCTTTTCATTGCTATTTTTTTGCTATATATTTTTAGAATAAATCTTTTGCTTTAATGCTCATTCCAATTTCAATTCGATTTAATTGAACTGGCACTGATGATTGATTTAAGTTAGTGCCAATTTTATAATGTGCGAATAAAACATAGTATCCTTTATTGTCAAATTCTGCACCTAAATCACCATTAATAATGGTCCTGTTTCCTGCACCATTTAATAAATTTTCATTGCTGATATTCGAAATTTTATAATCTACGCTAGGGCCAGCTACTGCATAAAATTTATACTTTTTCATTTCGTTAATTGGAAGTAACAATTTATAATGTGCTGCAATACTTAAAGTAGTAAATACATTGTCTGCTTTAAAATGAGTAAAATCATCAGTGTAGGGAGAAAGCGAATACTTATGCTCATAATAACTTCCAGTTGCTAAACGATTAATTGCAAAACTTAACATGTAATGATGTTCATTTTTACAAATTCCATCAATCCTGAATCCTCCACTATAACCAGGTTTAAATACATTGTTATTTACTGAATTGTATAAATAATTTATGGGAACTGTAATACCATTATCATTAATTGACTGTTTTGACAAATCCAAAGCTCCAAATAAAGAAACATTGTTATTTATAAAATCAACAATTGATCTATCTTTTTTTAATTTGCTATTTTGAATTTGAATAGCAGATTGAGCAAACACATTAACATTAAAACATATCGCAATTAATACTAATGTATATTTTATAAAATACTTGTTGAACATGATTGAAATCATAGTTTAAATGTTTAAACGAATCGATTAAAAATATATCAATTGTGCCACATATCGAAAAACTTCGAGATATATGTGAAAACACTCTACTTATTAAATAATATATTTATATGATAGAATGATTTGTTGATAGAAAGTTTACTTTATTTTGTATTCTATAAAATCTAACATGTGCTACTATAATAGTATATCCATTGCAAAAGGCTCAAAGGTAAAGCTAAAAGGAAAAACCAAGGAACTCCCAGTTATAGAACGCGGATTGCAAAGTGGTTTTGAATATGCAAATTGGCCAATTATAAAATCCAATCAAGACGATTTTACTTTAGCACTAGGGCATTGGGAACTCATTGCACCCTGGGTAAATAATACCATAGATGTTATGAAGGGGCGTGAAAAGTTTAATACTTTAAATGCAACTGCCGAGCGACTTTTTGAAAGCAAACTTTTCAAACAACCTACACTCAAACGACGATGCTTGGTTTTGTCAAGTGGCTTTTATGAATGGAGACATTTTAAACCAACAGGAGCAAAAAAAGAAATTGCCTACCCTTATTTTATAAGTTTAAAGGACCAACCCTTCTTTTTCATGGCTGGAATATTTCAACCTTGGGTTGATATTGAATCAGGCGAAACAATGGACACTTTTTCAATTGTTACTACAAAAGCAAATGCCTTAATGGAACAAATACACAATAAGAAAAAAAGAATGCCAACTATTTTAAATGAAGAACAAGCAAATGCATGGTTGGATCCAAATATAAATGAAACAACTATTAGGGAATTAGCAAATCATCAAATAGATGAAAATTTAATGACTTCATTTACTTTGAAAAAAAGTTTCAGAAATGAACTTAATCCCAAAGAATCATTTTTTTACCCTGAATTAAACGAACAGAAATTATTTTAATTTTATTTCTTATCCGCTAGTCGCTCTAATAATTGATATCTAGCCTCATGAGCTGTTGGTTGTAAAACTGATTTCACATCAATGCGCATAATAGAGACCGGATTAGTCGTTTTAGTTGCAGACCATTTTGAAAGTTTATCTCCATTAGGGTTACCAGTCTTTATAAAATTAGCAAAATAGGATTGCATGGTTGATGAAACAGCATAGTCATCTTTGGTCCACGCATACACTTTATTATAGTACAAATTACCCATTGCATATTCTATCTCCGCAGAGTGAACCGCGCCTTTTGCAGGCGCTGGTTTTGGAGCACCATTTGATTTTTGTACACCACCCGCTAAACCGGGTGTAGCATCCCCCATTTCTGGGACCATATCTGGTCTTGGTCTTGAATACATATATCTGTAAACAGGATTATCTCCGCCTGTTTTTGCTTGCAAGTCGGACCATCTCCAAGTACTAAATCCTATAAAACGATCTCCTGCCAAACTAGTTGCCACTTCTTCAACATCTGCATCATTGTCAACCTTATATACAGCAAGTATTTCAGCAGCATGTTCGCCATACATTTGCTTCACCACTTTTTCAAAATTATCCTTTGTAAATGCTTCATTACCCATGATGGCTTTTGCATTCATTTCTTCAGAATTCCAACCAACAAGTAATGGAACATGCGCTTGCCCTCCTTCTTTAAAAATTTCAATGGGAGATTTTGGATAA
The DNA here is from genome assembly GCA_947375185.1 of Chitinophagaceae bacterium. Lineage (GTDB taxonomy): Bacteria > Bacteroidota > Bacteroidia > Chitinophagales > Chitinophagaceae > Sediminibacterium. The sequence goes on along the minus strand of CANCEU010000004.1, from coordinate 48,903 downwards.
AAATATCCATCAATAGTGGATGGAAATCTAAAAGGTCCAAACTTCATTGAGGCTTCTAATAATTTATCTGCAGGCATATTTCTTAAATCTTGTAAAGAATTAGCGCCTACTAGTTTAGCAAATTCTATACCATTTTTTTCAGCATCTGTCAAAGGTAGCGGAGGCAGTGTGCCTAACATGGAGCCACTTTCACCTATCGCTCCAGCAATTAAATTTTTAGATAAAGGTGAAACCATTTGTGCACTCACCGAAACAGACCCTGCTGATTCACCAGCAATAGTTACTCGCTTTGGATCTCCTCCAAAAGATGCAATATTTTCACTTACCCATTTTAATGCTGCAGCTTGATCGAGTAAACCATAATTACCTGAACCATGATAACTAGTTTCATTACTTAATTCAGGATGTGCAAAAGATCCGAAAATACCTAATCTATAATTTACGGTAATGGCAACAATACCTCTTTTTGCCATACTTTCTCCATCATAGCGTGCTTCGGATCCATCGCCCGCAACAAATCCGCCTCCATAAAAATAAACCAGCACGGGTAATTTTACATTTGTATTTGGTGTCCAAACATTTAAATACAAACAATCCTCACTCATGCCATTGGAACGGAATCCCATGTCTCCAAAAATAGGAGCTTGCATACCTCTTGGACCAAATTGCTTGGTTGCCAAAACGTCGTTCCAATTTTTTACTGGCTGCGGTGCTTTCCAACGATTATCTCCAACGGGTGGTGTAGCAAATGGAACTCCTTTAAAAGACAAAATACCACTAGTCTCTTTAATCCCTTCAACTACACCATTCTTTGTTTGGACTTGAGTTTCTTTTAAAATTTGGGCATTACTTGTTACTGCTATCAACACACTAGCTATAATAAAATACATTTTCATATACAATCGTTTTAAGGATTGTTGAATTTAAGTAATTATTTAACATGCTTACTTAGAATTGTACAAATGGCAGATTACAAGTGATCTAATTTAAAAATCTTAATATAAAAAAATACTGATATTTATCAGCCATTCAAAGCATCAAACAATACTTCAACTGTATGCAAAGCATGTGCACCAGTGCCATCTTTAATTTGATGTCTACAGCTAGTTCCTGGTGCTGCAATAGTACAAGTGTTGCTATTGGCTCTTACTTTAGGAAACAAGACAAGTTCACCAATATTCATGGAAACTTCGTAATGTTCTTTTTCATAACCAAAGGAGCCTGCCATACCACAACATCCTGAAGGGATAGTCTCTACTTTATAATTTTTAGGGAAGGAAAGTACTTTTACAGAATCGGCTAAACTCCCAACCGCCTTTTGCTGACAATGTCCATGAAGCAAAATTGACTTTGGCTCCGAAGTAAATTGTTCTATTTTAATATTTCCTACTGCTATTTCTCTTGCCAAAAATTCATCAATAAAGAAGCTGTTTTTTGCCAATAATTTTGATGCTTCTAAATTTTGGCCTGTTGCTAAATCTGGATACTCATCTCTAAAAGTTAAAATTGCTGATGGCTCCAAGCCAATAATCGGATTAGTATCTGTAATCAATGAACCTAAAAGTTCAATATTTTTATTAGCAATTAATTTTGCTTTGCGCACTAACCCTTTTGACAACCAAGTTCTTCCACTTTCTTCATGGTTAGGTATAATGACTTCATAATTTAATGCTGTCAATAATTGAATGGCTTTAATCCCAATGGCTGCATCATTATAATTTGTAAACTCATCACAGAATAAATAAATCTGTTTTATTGGATTGGATGGTGTACTATATTTTTTATCATACCAACACTTTAAAGTTTGCTTCGATAACGATGGCATAGAACGCTTTATAGCGAATCCTGACAAGGCTTTAATCGCTGTTCCTGTAACCACATTTCCCATTACAAAATTATAAATTGATGGTGCCATAGAACCCAATTTTGCAGCTGCTGTAAAATTGGCAATTAATTTTGATCTTAATGGAACTCCATTTGCATCATAATAATGTTGCAAAAATTCGGCTTTTAGTTTCGCCATATCCACATTGGAAGGACATTCACTTTTGCAAGCCTTACAACTTAAACACAAACTCATTACATCATAAATTTCTTTGTGATCATAACGATTTTCTTTACTAGAATGAGTTAAAAACTCTCTTAAAATATTGGCTCTAGCGCGGGTTGTATCTTTTTCATTTCGTGTTGCCATATAAGAAGGACACATCGTACCTCCAGACAAATGTGTTTTACGGCAATCTCCCGAACCATTACACTGTTCAGCATGTTGTAATATGTCTTGCTTATGAAAACGAAATATCGTTTCAAACTCAGGGGTAGTTTGCCCTGGCTCATAACGAAGCATACTATTCATGGAGGGTGTATCTACAATCTTATTTGGATTGAAAATATTATTTGGATCCCAAGTAGCTTTTACTTGTTTCAACAACGAATAGTTTTTCTCCCCCACCATTTGTTTTATAAATTCCCCACGTAGTCTTCCATCCCCATGTTCTCCACTCAAGGATCCATCATATTTTTTCACCAGTGTAGCTACCTCTTCGGCAATGGTTCTAAATAATTGATTGCCCTCTTTCGTTTTTAAATTAATAATTGGTCTTAAATGTATTTCACCCGAACCAGCATGGGCATAATGTACAGCATGCAACCCATGCTTTTTTAATATCTCGTTAAAATCACGAATATAGTTAGGTAAATCATTTACATCCACTGCAGTATCTTCAATTACTGGCACTGCCTTCTCGTCTCCAGGCAGGTTGCTTAGTAAGCCAAGTCCTGCTTTGCGTAATGTCCATATTTTTTTGGTATCTGCTCCGAACAAAACCGGGAAATGATACCCTAAGCCAGCAGCACGCATATCCGCTTCCACCGCATTGGTTAACGCTAAAATCTCTTCTCTAGTTTCTTTCACAAACTCAATCACCAAGATTGCACCTGGATCACCTTGTACAAAAAAACGATTCTGACTTTGTTCCTTATTTTCCTTAGTACATTCTAAAATATAATGATCAATTAATTCACTCGCACTGGGATTGTATTTTAATCCAATCAAGTTGGCATGTAACGATTCGTCAATAGTATTAAAATGCACACACAATAACCCAGTTTCTTTAGGAGGTGCAGGAACAACATTTAATTTAATCTCAGTAATAAAAGCCAAAGTGCCTTCCGAACCAGCTATCAAACTACAAAAATTAAATTTTTCACCGCCAGCCGTAAAAGGATCCATCTCCACTAATAAATCAATTGCATAACCTGTATTTCTTCGCTCCACCGATTTCTTTGGAAACTCTTTTCTGATTTCAACTTGATTATCGTAGTTACTTAATAAGCCTCGTATGGTCTTGTAAATATTGCCTTCTAAATTACCTAATTCACATTTTGCATGAAAATCATCCGTTGAAATACTTTTAAAAACCGTCTCAGTCCCATCACTTAATAAAGCAGTTACTTCAATTAAATGTTCTCTTGTACTTCGATAAACAACTGAATTGGAGCCACATGAATTATTACCCACCATCCCACCAATCATGGCTCTATTGGCAGTGGATGTTTCTGGACCAAAAAATAAATTGTGTGGCTTTAAGAATAAATTAAGCTCATCTCTAATTACACCAGGTTGCACGCGCACCCAACCATCTTCTTTATTTAATTCTAATATATCATTAAAGTGTTTGGAAACATCTACAATAATTCCACTTCCTACTACCTGACCAGCTAATGAAGTGCCTGCAGTTCGTGGTATCAGTGATGTATTATGCTCTATTGCGAAATGAATTAAAATAATTAAATCCTGCTTGGTCTTTGGTATGGCTACCGCTAAAGGAAGTTCGCGATAACTGGAAGCATCTGTAGCATATAAAGTACGCATAGTCTTATCAAAGAAAAGTTCGCCTTGTAAGGACTTTGCAAGCTTTTGTAGATGTTGCTTCATTGTTAATTATTCGTATTGCAAATTTACCTAAAATATGATTATAAACATATCTATTTAAGCCTACTAAAGCACTATTTTGTGTTACCTTTACAAAAATTTTGAAAATGAAATTGTTGAAATATATTGCGGCGTTGGTTATGCTAATAAGTGTTAATGAAGTAAGCGCTCAAAAAACAGAAAGAAAAGGTGAATTTTACTTTTCTTGGGGATATAACAAAGAATGGTACACACCAACAAACGTAAGTATTAATCAACCTAGTCTTGGCAATAATTTTACTTTTAAAAATACAAAATTAGAAGACCATCCAGGCTGGGATGACGCTTTATTAACCAAGGCAATCAGCATTCCTCAGTATAATTACAGAATCGGATATTTTATTGATAAGGATAAAGACTTCGCAATTGAAATAAACTTTGATCATACTAAAGCTTTGTTCCTTGATAACCAAACCGTACACATGGTGGGCACCTATAATAACAGACCCATCGATTCAAGTTTTATTTTTTCAAAAACAGGAACGGGTACTTCAAGAAATTATTACTATTTAAATAATGGAGCCAACTTTTTATTATTCAATATTGTAAAAAGAACAAAATTTAAAAAAATATCAAACAATACTTTCGCATTTGACGGATTAGCAAAAGTGGGTGTTGGACCGTTAATTCCGCATGTTGAAAACAGCTTATTTGGGGTAAAAAACAATCAACTATTTCAATTTGGAGGATGGAATACAGGAGCCGAGTATGCATTTAGAAGCACTTTTAAGAAAAGTCTTTATTTAGAATTTGCAGGCAAAGTCGATTATGCCTATTACTACAATCTTGCCGTGAACCAAGGCACTGCAAAACAAGGATTTGGAACACTTGAGCTAATTATGAATCTGGGTTATACCCTTCCAATGGGGCCTAAAAAAGAAGTGAAAAAATAAAGCTAAAATGGTTAAATATTAAAGTGTATTGATCATTTCCACTTCCTCTTCTTCTACTAATTCAATACTTGCTTTTTTAACAATTACTTTCCTTCCTATATAATAAATTATGGAAGCAGTAAGTGTGCAAAAAGCCATTACACCTGTCATTGGCAAAGTTGTTGCATTATTAAATACACTAACCATTGCAGACATAAATGCGCCTACACTCATTTGAATAAATCCCATTAAGGCTGAAGCATTTCCTGCATTCGTTGCAAAGGGAGCCATAGAAAGTGCAGATGCATTAGGAAATAAAAATCCTTGACAACATAAAAATAATAACACCAATACAATTGTTGAATACAGTTCGCTGTACCCAAATAGAGATGTTGAAACTAAAATAATTCCAATAATGCCCTGCATGGTGAGTGTCCACTTTATAATTTGCTCCGAACTAAACCTTTTTAACAACTGCGTATTAAACTGACTAGCAGTAATCAACCCTCCAGCTACTAATGCAAATATCCATCCAAAATGCTGCTCGCTTACTTTAAATACTTCCATAAAAACATGGGGCGATCCACTTATGTATGCGTATAAACCTGCATAGGCAACCGCTCCAGTAAATGTATATACCGCAAATTGGGGCTCCTTGATAATCACAGCAAACCCTTTTAAAATACTAGAAGGCTTTAATGAATAATTAGGGTCAGGCTTTTTACTTTCAGGAAGTAAAAAATATATGCCAACTATTATTAAAACAATTACAATAATTAACATAATAAAAATATACCTCCAACCAAAAGCTGTAGTAATATAGCCTCCTAATGTAGGTGCAATGATTGGAGAAACTGCTACTACTAGCATCAATGTTGAAAATACTTTCGCATTGTCTTTCACATCAAATAAATCGCGCACCATTGCTCTTGATGCAACCATACCTACACAGCCTCCCAATGCTTGAAAGAATCTAAATATAATTAAGGTTTCAACCGACATGGCCGATGCACATGCCACCGCTGAAATAGCATACAAACCAAGTCCAAAATATAAGGGTGTTTTACGCCCAAATCTTTCTAATAATGGACCATATAAAAGTTGACCAATTGATATGCCTATGAAAAAAGAAGACAAGGACAACATCACATTGGATACGGAAGTATTTAAATTTTTAGCAATGCTTGGGAAAGCAGGTAAATACATATCAATTGACAATGGTCCTATTGATGTAAGCAGTCCTAATATAAGAATTAAGAAAAATGGGGATTTAAGCCTTGATGGATTCATGTTGCAAAGATAAAGGCTAAAAAATAATTAGCTCACTTACTTTGCTGCCAACTTAAAACTTAATGCTTTTGAATTAGTCAAAGTTGATTTTGACGTAACTAACACATTCGCGGTACATAATACACCTGGAGTCAAACCTGTAATAGTAAAATTATTATCTGCTGCTACACTCGAAGTAGATGTTGAAAATACAGTACTATTATCAACATCTTTTGTGACTATTACACTGATAGTTATTCCTGAAGCAGGTATTGCAGAACTTACTTTAACATTTATTGGCTGAGAAGTACCCACCACACCTAAAATATTACCTGTGCCTGGATCCACATTTACAGAAAAAGCCACTGCAGCTTCGGCAGCTGGTGGAGTTGGAGTGGGTGTAGGTGTTGACGAAGTGGTATCTCCCCCTTTACTACATGCGAAAAACAAAAAAGTGATTGCGATAAAAAAAAATCTAAACTGTTTCATATAATAAGGTTTGGGCTATTGCTTAACAAATATAACAAATATCAACTAATCAGTAAGTCTAGTTTTTGACAAATAGGTGATAATGTCAGATGCTACCAAACTTGCCTTTGACTTTTCTTTAATGGCAATATCACCTGCTAAACCATGTAAGTAAACACCAATAGCAGCAGCATTAAAAGGTGTATAGCCTTGTGCACAAAGCGCGCCAACGATACCTGATAAAACATCTCCACTTCCCGCAGTGGCCATACCATCATTGCCGGTTGTATTTTGTAATAATTTATTTTCACTCGATCCTACTAATGTTCCAGATCCTTTTAATACTAAAACTGGTGAAAATTTTTCGACAAAATTAGTTGCTTGTTTCACCCTTTCTGCTTCAGAATATTCAAAACCTTGCAAACGAGCAAACTCCCCCGGATGAGGTGTTACAATATGATTTGATTTTAACAAGTGCATTTCTTTAGCCACTATGGTTAAAGCATCTGCATCAACTACAACCGAACCTTTATAACTAGTAAGTATATATTTTAAATTTGATATTGCGTTTTCTGAAAAACCTAAACCTGGTCCAATAACAATCGCATCAAATTTTGTCAAATCCAATGATATCGCATTTGAATCATTGACATACATAATTTCTGGGCTTTGTTGTAATAGTACGACAACAGCCTCTTTAGGAATCATTGCAGTAACCATACCACATCCACTATGCAAGGCTGCTTTTGCACATAAAATAGCGGCCCCAGCTTTTCCTTCACTACCTGCAATCACCAATACATGACCAAAGGATTTTTTATGTCCAATAGCAGCACGGTGTCTTATATGCTGCTTAACCCAAGGTTCATTTATAAAGTTCATTTATTGGATTTTATTTGCCAACTGCCGGAATCACAGGCAAACTTTCATTTCCTGAATCGTTTACGCTTTGAACAGCAAAGAAATAATTGTCTTTACTATATGGTAATCTTATATCCAAAGACTCAGTATAAATTTTCTTTTGCCAAAAAGGGCTTGTAGTTTCTCTCATTAAAATATAGTAACCTTTTACAATTCCTGTTTTTGGTGCTTTCCAATACAAATATGTTGAATTGCTCAAGTTTTTAACATCCACTTTAACCTCTTCAGGAATTGAAGGGGCTTTTGCAAGATTGGCTAAATTTGATAAATTCACTCCACTATTTTTTCTTAAATATTCAAAATCAATATGCTCAGGCAAATCGCCATAATTAATTCCATTTTCAGTTCGAATGTCTTGATGTTGACGAGTGTAATTTTCATTCATCTCTGTAAGACGAACAGCAGCAAAACCATTTTCTACAAAAGGGGTATGATCACCACCTCTTAAAAAACGATCGTTTCTATACACCATCACTACTTGCAAATTATCAATATATCTTTCCCCTATTTCCTTTACATAACGTGCCAACTGTCTTGATTTACCATCATTCTCCAACCCTAAGCTTCTTATTTGAAGCGCAGCCTTACCTGTATCCGAAACGGAGTACGCTTCACTGAAAACACGCAATTTTGTATTTTCAATGATATTAGTTTCGTTGCTGTTATTGCTTCCCATAATATCATTGTTTAAAACCGCTTCAATAGCCCATTTTTCTTTTTTTGCTTTTTTTGCCATAAAATTAGCCCCTAACAAACCTTGCTCCTCCCCAGCAACCGTCACAAAAATAATAGTAGCAGGAAATTTATGTTTACTCATTACGCGCGCACATTCCATTACGGCAATGGTTCCACTCCCATCATCATTTGCGCCTGGAGCATACCCCAAGGTATCCATTACATTAGTTATACGACTGTCCATATGCCCACTTATAACAAATAAACGATGATCGTTAGGATCCGTGCCTTTTAAGGTTGCCACTACATTGCCTAAAATAAACGGCCTATTTACTCTGTTACCATCGGAAGAATACGTAATGGTATCAATAAACGCAGTTAATCTTCCATCTGACTGTTTAGCATATTCTTTAAATCTACTCAAAATCCATTGTCTTGCTGCACCAATACCTTGTGTTGCACTACCCTGTGTACTCAATGTATTTCTAGTTCCAAAAGAAACAAGTTTATACATATTTGATTTTAAAGAATCGGAACTAACCTCTTTTACCATTGCATCAATTTCCGGATCTCTCTTTAAAATGGATTGAGCAAAAGAAAATTTTATAAAAATAATAAGTACGAAAAGTGAAGTTATTTTTTTCATGTTCAAGAAGATGTATTTAAATATTATTTATTGTGAAATGGCTAATTTAATATTAGTTTTTACTATCTAAAATTACTGGAGTTTTACCACCTCCCATAATGATTACTTTACTATTAGGAGAGGTCATCAATCCCTTCATTGCTTGTATTTGCTCATATTGTAATTGCTTGTCACCAAGTCCCATACTTATGATTTTTTGATAATCAGCAATACCTTGCGCCTCAACTCTTTTACGTTCTGCCTCTTGCTTTTCTTTTTGTAAAACGTATTGCATTTTCTGTGCATCTTGCTCTGCCTTTATTTTCTCTTCTATAGAACCTTTTACTGAAGCTGGCAATGAAATATTACGCACCAATAATTGCTCTAATACCAGTCCTCTTGCTTTTAAATTCTCTTCAATTGTCTTGAAAATTCTAGTTTGAAATTCATCACGTTTAATAGAATATAAATCAACTGCAGTATAATAGACCGCGTTATCTCTAATTTTAGTTCTTGTTATTGGACGCACTACTACATTTTTAAAATCATACCCAATTTCGCGAACAATTTTTGGTGCTTGATTTGCTTGTACTCTATATAAAACAGTTAAGTCAATTACCACTTCTAATCCATCTGCAGTTAAAACTCGTATTGCATCGTCACCCGCAACATCTCCTTCATTATGCACTCCACTCATAGTATAGTTTTGAGTTCTTACATCGATTGTTTTGATTTCCATTAATGGATCCACAAAGTTCAAACCACTACCCAACACTTCGTCCTGAACTTTCCCAAATAGAGATTGAACGCCTATTTGACCCGCATCAATTTGCTTAACGCAGGAAGTGATTACTCCCAAACCAATTACAATAATTCCTACTAATCGGATAGTACTTGGATGTTGAGCAATGGGAAGATTTAAATTTTGAACTGCTTTAGCTGCAAAAAATATGATAATGCCGAGAATGATTAAAAACATAGTGTTATTATTTATATTAAAATTACAACTAAATATTCCATAAATTAGCTTTTAAAGTATACTATACATGAAAAATATTTTAGCCCTTACTGGCCTATGCAGCCTGTTTTTAATGTCTGAATTAAATGCACAAACAAAGCCAAACTGGCCTAGCGTTTTTTCTAAAATCAATAAAGAAGTAGTTGATAATTCAAATGCATACGCTTCGCTTAAAATAGCATCCGAAACTATTGGACATAGATTGACAGGCTCTGAAAATGGCAAAAAGGCCGAACAATTTGCATATGATTTATTGAAATCTTATGGCTTTTCTAATGTTCGTTTCCAACCTTTTGAAGTAGAAAGCTGGAGTCGTGGCACATTAGATGTTCGTATTGGCACAGATAATAATTTAAAAAGTATCAAATCTGTTTCATTAGCACATTCCCCTGTAGCTGCTGATATCAATTTAGAATTAATTGATATGGGCAATGGTGTTGAAGAAGACTATGCATCAAATCCCGAAAAAGTTAAAGGAAAAATTGCATTGGTTTATTTAGGCACATTACCAGGATCAAAAACAGGAACTCCAAGTTTACATCGTTCTGAGAAAACCGCCATCGCTACAAAATATGGTGCAAAAGGAATTATTGTAATTAACACAGCGGACAACGGTGTACTACTTACCGGTACCGCATCTGTTACGGGGAAATTGATTCCAATTCCTGCAGTTTGTATTGGAAAAGAAGACGGTTTGACGCTAAAAGAACAAATAAAAAATGCGCCCTTATATAGTCAAATTAAGATGACCAATCACTCAGGAATTATTAAAGCGCGAAATGTAATAGCTACTTTAAAAGGTATCAGCATCCCTAATGAAAAAATAGTAGTGGGCGGTCACTTAGATAGCTGGGATTTAGCAACTGGCGCAATGGACAATGGTATTGGTTCATTTTCGGTATTGGATATGGCACGTACTTTTAAAGTGCTAAAATTAACACCCGCGCGCACCATTGATTTTGTAATGTTTATGGGGGAAGAAGAAGGCTTGTTAGGATCAAGAGCCTATGTTGATGCTGCGATTAAAGATAAAAGTATTGACAACATAAGATACATGTTAAACTACGACATGACTAATGACCCAAAAGGTTTTGCTACAAGTGCACAGGAAAGCAAATTATTATTTGAATCTATCGGCAATATTGCACAAAAATTAGACACCAATTTTAAAAATACTTTTTCTGTAGGTGCCGGCTTGCATAGCGACCATCAACCCTTTATGTTAAATGGAATTCCAACTGGCGGTGGTGCAGGCGGCAGTTTACCAAAAGGCGCAGGCCCTTGCTATCATGCAGATTGTGATGTATTTAGTTTGGTCGAAGACAAAGGCATGCGCAATACAGTTAGGTTCAATACCATGTTATTATATGGCATTGCAGATGCAACAAAAATTGAAGCGAAGCATTTTACAGATGAAGAAACAAGATTATTTTTAATTAAGAATAATTTAAAAGAACCATTAACCATTGCTGGAGAATGGCGCTGGAAAGACTAATACAATATGAGAAAAATAATATCCTTAATTGTATTATATTTCTTTTGTGTTGTAAAAATCAACGCTACTAATATTACATTAGCGAAAGACAGCTTATATGTTGTTTCGCCTAATGGTCATATTATTGTAAGAATCAATAATATTGCTAACCTCCAATTTAGCGTTTACTTCCATAATAAACTTATTGTTTCCAATTCAACAATTGATTTAATTGTAAATGGAAAAGAAAATTTATCGGCGGCATCAAAGGCCATACGCTCCATAAAACGCAATACAGTTAATTCGATTATCAAAGTTCCTGTTTCGGAAAGAAGAAAAGTAATTCAAGATTATTATAATGAATTGACCATTCAATTTAAAGCCCCCTATTCCATCAAATTCAGGGCTTTCGATAATGGGATTGCCTACCAAATTGAAACTAAATTCAAAGACAGTATTTTTATCCAAAATGAAATTGCCGATTTTAATTTTCCAACTACTACAAAAGGATGGCTTCCTTTAATTCACAAAAGAGATGATAGTGATATATTTCATACTAGTTATGAAGAGCAATATCCTTTATCTATTTTAGATAGCTTAAACGAAAATAATCTTGCTTATAATCCTGTTTTATTGTCCCCAAATGATGGACCCAAAATTGCTATAACAGAATCAGATTTATTGGATTATCCTGGCATGTTTTTACAAGGTGCTAGCAGCAATAGATTAAAAGGGATGTTTGCACCCTATCCTGCTGAAGAAAAAACAACCAATGAATTATATCCTGAAACCTTAGTAACTAAAAGAGAAAACTTTATTGCATATGTAAATGGAACACGCAATTACCCTTGGCGTATTTTAATGATCGCGCCCGAAGACAAGGACTTACCTAATAATGATTTAGTATATCAATTAGCAAGCCCCAATAAAGTGGGCGATGTTAGTTGGGTACAAACCGGTAAAGCAACAGATGAATGGATCATTAATATTAATTTATTCAACGTGGCGTTTAAACCAGGCATCAATACAGAAAGCTATAAATACTATATTGATTTTGCAAAACGTTTTGGATTTGATCGCATAATGATGGATGCCGGCTGGAGCGACATAAAAGATTTATTTAAAATCACTCCTGGTATCAATATGGATACCCTAACTGCTTATGCGAAAGAGAAAGGAATAAAAATTAGTATGTGGACTGCAGCAGTAACATTAAATAATCAATTAGAGAGTGCGCTGAATCAATTTAATAAATGGGGCATTGATTTTATCATGACTGATTTTATTGACAGAGATGACCAAAAGACTGTTCAATTTTATGAGCGTATTGCAAAGGCTTGTGCACAACATAAAATAATGATTATGTATCATGGCGCATTTGCTCCTAAAGGATTTAATCGCACTTATCCCAATGCAATAACACGCGAAGGAGTGATGGGTTCAGAATATAATATTTGGAGCAATAAAGTAACTCCATCGCATGACCTAACATTACCTTTTACAAGAATGCTTGCTGGCTCATTTGACTATGAACCCGGATTTTTAAATAATGCAAATAAAACAAGCTTTAGGAATGTAGAAGGGGCCCCCATTAGTTATGGAACAAGATGCCATCAACTTGCTATGTTTGTAGTATATGATAACCCAATGCAAATATTTTCAGGTAATCCCTCACAAGGTTATCAAGATATTCCTTTTATGGAATTATTAGGAAGCATCCCCATAGGATGGGATGATACCAAAATAGTAGCTGCAACAGTGAGTAAAAATATTATTACTGCCCGAAGAAAAGGTAATGACTGGTATATCGCAGGCATGAATGACTGGGATGAAAAAGACCAATCTATTTCATTTGATTTTTTAGAAGTTGGCAATTATACTGCCACTATTTGTGAAGATGGAATAAACGCTGATAAATACGCAGCAGATTACAAAATAACTACACAAAGCGTAAATAATAAATCTATTTTAAAAATGCACTCTGCACCTGGTGGAGGCTTTCTAATAAAACTGATAAAAAAATAATTATTAAATAAGTTGTTATAAAAATTAGGGCCCCATAGAAATGGGGCCCGCTTATTGATTGCTTGCTTAATAAACCAATATATGCCATAGGTATATATACTTACTCTTGGGTGTGATACGCTGACACACCATGTTCGAAGATGTCCAAACCACCTGGGTTTGTTTCTGCTTCAGCCTCAACTCTTAATTTCCAAGGATGTGGTAATTTATTAACTACCCACATTAAAAGTAACGCTACTGCAAATGTTGAGATAGTAATAATTGCGCTTCCGGTTACTTGTGCTTTAAAAACATCCCATCCACCACCATAAAATAATCCTTTCACTGGAGCACTGTTATCAGCACCTGTAGGGCCTGTTATTCCAAACTGACCGCATGCAAATAAACCCAATGAAATAGTTCCCCAAATTCCATTGATACCGTGTACTGGAACAGCACCAACAGGATCATCAATTCTATAATGTTCTAATAATAATGTGCTATAGTATAAAATAATACCTGCCACTAATCCAATACCTATTGCACCCGCTGGAGATACCCAATAACAAGGACAAGTAATTGCCACTAAACCGGCTAACAACCCATTAATGGTAAAGGCTAAGTCGAACTTTCCTTTATTTGGACCAAACCATAAAGGCAAAACCATGGCTGCTAAAGAAGCAGCACAAGCGGCTAAAGTAGTATTTGCTGCAACACGACCAATGCCTTGCATATCCATTGCGGACAAAGTACTACCTGGGTTAAATCCATACCAACCAAACCATAATATAAATGCACCAACCGAAGCCATAGGTAAATTATTAGAAGGTTGTAATCCACCATTTTCTTTATCATCTCTTAAAAATACCCTTCCTATACGAGGCCCTAATACCAAGGCACCAGCCAATGAAATAAATCCACCAATGGTATGAACAACTGTTGATCCGGCAAAATCTCTAAACCCTTGTCCCAACCCTGACAAAAAATGTCCCGGAGTGCCCATCAATGCTAACCAACCGTCTGGGCCCCATGCCCAATGACCAATAATTGGATATATAAAACCAGTTACACCAATACTATATAAAATGTCACCACGGAAACTTGTACGACCAATCATTGCACCTGAAGTAATTGTTGAAGTAGTATCAGCAAATGCAAATTGAAAAATCCAATGTGCTAAAATTGGTATCCCAGTTGTTTCATAAGCATCTGGCGCACCCATTAAGAAAAACCAATTCTGTCCTATAAAGCCATTACCATGACTAAACATAAAAGCATACCCAATTGCCCAAAATAAAATACCACATAAGGCAGTATCAAAAATACATTCCATTAATACGTTTACAGTTTCTTTTGATCGAGCAAAGCCTGCTTCCAACATTACAAATCCAGCTTGCATAGCAAAAACTAAAAATGCAGAAACCAAAACCCAAACTGTATTCAATGCATTAAAAGATAAAAGTTCGTGTGCTGTATAAGTTTCAGCAGCATTTGCTGGCGTTGCCAACAATGCAGGAATCACCTTCATTAAAGCAACCAATAACGCTACTGCCATTACTTTTCCTGAAAGCATGGTTAAGCCTAATTTAATTTTTTCTTTTCTGGATAAATAATAAACAATCTCATTAGGTTTTGAGCGTCTATTAACCATATTTTTAAAATGACCTAGGGTAGTTGAGAACATAAGCTTAATATTAATGGTTTAGAAATTTGTTAATATAGAATTCGGATAATGTTTTATTTAAATTTATATACTGCTGCAATTAAAAAACTGCCTGAACCAAATGATTTAACATTCGTTCCATTTACAAATACTTTATCATTCGCATTGTCCAATCTTATTTCTGGGATAATCGTGAATTTATTAAAGTGAATGTTTGCTGACAATGTGTTTTGAAAAATGGAGGTCCCTACTCCTACAGCTCCTTTTGAGTCATTAAATAATTCAGATCTTAATGCGAATCCAACTTTAGTGCTTGCATCGTAATTAAAATAAATAGCATTGCTTGACCAATTGGTTCCGGCTAAATTACAAACCGTTCCATCGTAATTAAATCCTAACTGATCTGTGATTGCAGCATTTAATACAACATCAAATTGACTTTTATCTTTGCCACCTTGATAATTTAAAAATGCTTTTAACTTATCATCACTCGATGCTGTACTTAATTGCGCAATGGCTATTTTACCTTCAACTTTAGCACTAGTAATATCAGTTGGCTCAGCAACTCCTACCATCATCGCAGTTTTTCCGCCTAATGCAATATCTGCTCTTAAACCTGTATGAAAGAAAGGTCCATAAGAAAAACCATAACTCATACTATAGTTTCTATTTGAATAAGCATCTAATAATTCGTATCCAATATGTGTAGCCCATTTACCAAGAGTGAATTTAATAACTGAATTAGGAGCGTAACTAATATATGCTTGCTTTACTGCAGTAGCCAATCCACGGTCGTTATAAGAAAACTCTTCCGCTCTTTTACCAAATCCTAAATCAACTGTTCCCGCAAATTTGCCGAAGGTTTGATCAACTTTATAAGAAGCCATACCTAATTGCAATGCATTATTAGAATTCGTGAAGCTTGTTTTATTATTGCTTTGCAAACCGCCAAAATCAGCTCTATAGTAACCATCAATATAAATAGTCTGTGTAGTGGAATTTGCTGAAGCAGCTGGCTTTGAACTATCTGACTGCGCATTAACACATATAATTGCGAAAAATAAGGTGGTGAAGGTTAGGATTGTTTTTTTCATGTATTGATGTTGTTAATTATTATATTATAAAAATTTACATATTTTGCTTTTGCTTCTACTATTTATACTTTTTTATCATTTTAGTAACCCAGTAAAATATAATAAAAATATAATTTTGTTCTTATTATTTGATTATCATTTAATTATGATATTTTTAAACATGATTAATTACATTATACTTATTTATATATGATAATTATAAAACTAAATTAGATAATTTGAACGAATAAATGGCTATTTATAATATATATTTATATTAATAATGTATTAGATACAAACAAATAGAGTAAACTTAATTTAAAAGCATTCCTAAAGGTCAGGACTCAAAATAAAACAGAAATTTACTATTGACCTTTTCTTAAAACATTCAATATCAATACTTAAAAATAATTTGTAACTTTAAAGGAATCCCTGCCCTTGGGTATATTATAATTAAATCAGGAATGAACGTTTTGAATAATTCATTAAACAAGGACATACGATTTGAAGCTTTATTCAACTCTGCCTCACTCGGAATCATTGTAGTCAATGACAAAGGGGTTATTGTCTTAGCAAATCACTTTGCAGATAACTTATTTGGATACAAAGACCAATCCATGGCGGGAGAAGTACTTGAGCAATTAATCCCTACTCGCTACCATCATAAACATGTTGGCTACAGAGAAAATTATACACATGAACCAGTTGCAAGAGGTATGGGTATTGGCATGACACTATCCGCAATAAGAAAAGATGGTACTGAATTTCCTGTTGAAGTAAGCCTAGGACACTTTACCACCAATGATGAAAAATTTGTACTTGCTTATATTGCAGACATTACTAAAAGAAAAGAGAACGAGGAACAAATTATTAAACAAAAAGCAGATCTTGAATTAATTAATGAAGAAATCAAAAAATTGAACGCTAACCTTGAAGCAACAGTAAATTCAAGAACTATTCAGTTACAAAGCACACTCAATGAACTTGAGGCCTCAAAAGAAGAACTTACTTTGTCATTAGAAAAAGAGAAAGAAGTAAATGACCTAAAATCAAGATTTGTTTCAATGGCATCTCATGAATTTAGAACCCCGCTTAGTACTATCCTATCTTCTATTTCCTTATTGGCAAAATACAATACCACCGAAGATCAACCTAAAAGAGATAGACATATAGATCGAATTAAATCATCTGTCAAATCGCTAACAGATATTTTAAACGAATTTTTATCCTTAGGAAAAATTGAAGAAGGCAAGGTTGAAGTTAAGCCCGAAGAATTTGACTTGACCGAATTTATAAGTAATATCATTAATGAAATGAATGTATTACTTAAACCAAATCAAAATATTCAATACACTCATATTGGAGCTCCGAATACTTATTTAGACAGTAATTTGTTAAAACATGTATTGGTAAACCTCATGTCAAATGCCATCAAATTTTCACCTGAAAATGCTATTATTAACATAGAAACGAAAATTGATGATTCAGTTACACTTATTGAAATAATCGACCAAGGTATTGGTATCCCAAAGAGTGACCAGGTTCATTTGTTTGAAAGATTTTTCAGGGCTTCGAACGTAACAAACATACAAGGTACTGGACTCGGCCTTCATATAGTTGGTCGTTATGTAGAATTATTGAATGGTAACATACAATATAATAGTGAATTGGAAAAAGGAAGTAAATTTACAATATCACTTCCAAGCAAAATTATAAATGACTTCGAATAAATTTTTAAAGTATGGAGAAAATATTACTAATTGAAGACAATGAAGCATTAAGAGAAAATACAGCTGAAATTCTTGCTTTAGCGAATTATGAAATTATAACTGCAGAAAACGGCAAAATTGGAGTTGAAAAAGCAATGTCTAACCCTCCAGACTTAATAGTTTGCGATATTATGATGCCCATTTTAGATGGCTATGGAGTTTATCAAATTATTAGCAAAAATCCAGCCTTAAAACATATCCCATTTATCTTTTTAAGTGCAAAAAGCGAAAGAACTGATCTACGTAAAGGAATGGAAATGGGAGCAGATGATTATATTACAAAACCATTTTCAGATGTTGAATTAATTAATGCAATCAGAACAAGATTAGAAAAAGTAAAAATTCAACAAAACCATGGAAGTAAAGCAATTGAAACCTGGCATCAAATTATTGCAGACCTTGGGCAAAAAGACGAGATGCATGAAACGCTAGAAAATCATGACATCATCGATTATAAGAAAAAACAAACAATTTACGCCGAAGGACAACATCCAAATAAACTATACTATATTGAATCAGGTAAAGTAAAAGTATTTAAAACGAGTGATGGCGGAAAAGAATTAATCATAGGATTACTTTCTTCAGGAGATTTTTTTGGGCATATCCCACTTATTGAAAATACAGTATATGAAGAGTTTGCTGAAACATTAGAAGAATCATCAATAAGAGTTATACCAAAAAAAGAGTTTGAACATTTAATTACCACCAATCAAGAAATCGCATTGAAGGTAATAAAGCTACTTGCTAATAATATTACAGAAAAGGAACAGCAGCTCGTTGCACTTGCCTACCATAGTTTAAGAAAACGTGTGGCAGATGCTTTGTTGACTTTGAAAAGAAAATATGCAACTAGCGCAGATGAGCACTTCTCAATGTCTATATCAAGAGAAGATCTAGCGAATATTGCAGGTACTGCCACTGAAAGTTTAATAAGAACCCTCAGTGATTTCAAAAATGAAAAATTAATAGAAATCAGAGATGGCAAAATTACCATTTTGGAGGAAAAGAAATTACTAAACTTATTTAATTAAGAATTTTAGTATGGAGCACTCTCGAATTTTTCATTTGCGGTATGCTTCCATGTTAAAAATTCAGTTTCTATATATCCTACTTGTTGCTTATATATTTTAAATGCAGCGACTATATTAGGCTCCATAATGTTATTAATCGAACGGCTTGTCTTTACTTTAAGGGTTATTTTTGAAATATCACTCTTCAGTAATTGTATAGCAGTCTCTCTATTCAGTATTTCTTGATGAAATGTTTCCGCCCAAATAAGCGTTTCGTTTAAAACAATATTATCCAAAAAACTACTTAGCTTTCTTTTTATAAATGACTGTTCCTCTTGAACAAAATCCAAAGTCCTATTTAAGGAATCAATTTCTTGTAGCATTATCTCCTTGTTCATAAAAATTAATTATGACATGAAATTACCTGAGTTCCAATTCCAGCCATTGGGCTTAAATAGGGTATTCCTAAATTAAGCCCTCTTAATATCAGCAACACGCCCATGCCAAAAATGAAAACAGGCAATAAATTTTGTAACTTTTTCCTAAACGCAAATCCCATATACTGCCCTCCTAATGCCACCAATAATAAAGCTGGCACTGTACCCAATCCAAAGAAAGTCATCAATAATCCCCCATATAAAACATGCTGTGTAGCCATCGCAGAACTTAATGCCAAATAGATCATCCCACAAGGCAATAATCCATTAAGTAACCCAATGAATAAAAATGAAATTGCGGATTTGCTTTTAAATAATTGACTCAACAACTTTACTATTTGATTATAATAAGAAGCAAATATGCCTAATTGTATATGTTTTGGCTTTAAAACAAAAACATAAAGCACATATAATAACATTGTAACTCCTATTACTATTGAAATATTTCTTTGTAATGCAAAAACAGGTAATTGACTACCAAATAAACCAAAAAGCACACCCAGTATTGAATAACTAGCAATTTTACCAGAATGATATAAAAACAAGGCAGTTATTTTTTGGAAATTGTTTTTTTGAGAAATAGGGAGTGCCATCACTAATGGCCCACACATACCAATGCAATGGACGCTCCCTAGTAGACCCATCAAAAACCCAATCTCAAAAACACTACTCAAAAACATGATTAAAAAGTTAGTTTTTGTTCGTAATAATATTGTTTGCCATTTAAATCCAAGTCAAGTTTAAGTGTATAATATCCACTCATCATTGTCAATAATTCCATTTCAAATTCACCTGTACTAGTGATAAATGATTTTGAAATATCTCTAGTTTCATCAGCAGCATAATATAAATGTGCTACCCCTTTTACTTTCTCATTATGAAAACTAGCAGGTAACCCTACCAATAAATGTCCGCCTTTTCTGATGGTTGTTAAAGTTCCTCCAATGTCCTTAGCATTTTGTGATGCATTGATTACATTTTGATACTTTAATTCATCAGCATAGTAGTCCTTTTGAACTAAGTCCATTTTTTGCTGACTTGACTTATATACTAGAAACAAAATGCCTATTACAAAAATGCCATAGATAACTATTATTTTATAACCCCAATTAAATTTCATATTACATTTATTAAATAGTTGGACCTAAAAATGTTGCTGTTGTATTTTGAATTCTTTTACCATTCTCATATATACCAACATTAACTTTTGTTTTCCTATTGTGAATTTGATCTTTTGTAAATATTATAAAAAAGCTAGTTTGAAAGTAAGATTCTTTTGGAACATCTATTTTATTAATAAGCTTTATTTCACCAATTGCATCTTCCAATTTTAAATCCAAATGAATTATCCTCCTCGTCTTATTAGCCAATTTAATATTATACAAATTACTGATCTTATTGTTGTCTAATTGCTGATAAGTCTGTCCTGGCGTTTTAATGATACGTGCAGACACATCTGCTCTTGTTATTAATAAAATCGCCAAAAAACAGATCAACGCTGTTAACACTATCGTATACAATTTCAATCGCCACGTATAAGTTGTCTTTTCTTTAAGTGCAATATTATTTTCAGAAGCATATCTTATTAAGCCTTTTGGCTTACCCACATGATCCATAATTTCATCACATGCATCAATGCAAGCAGTGCAATTAACACATTCTAATTGAGTTCCATTGCGAATATCAATACCGGTTGGGCAAACACGAACACAGGCATGACAATTAACACAATCACCATGACCCTGTTCAGTTGCCTTTCCTCTAGGCTCACCTCGAACATAATCGTAAGCAACTAAAATTGAATTTTTGTCCAATAAAACCCCTTGCAAACGACCATAAGGACAAACTATAATACAAGCTTGCTCTCTAAACCATAAATAAACAAAAAAGAACACAAGCGTAAACAAGACCAATGCACTAAATGTTCCAATATGTACAAAAATACCTTCCTGCACCAACTTACCCACTTCATCAATTCCTATGATATAACCTAAAAAGAAATTGGCAATTAAAAAAGAGAGCATAAAAAAGACAATCGTCTTTGCCCCTTTTTTCAAAATCTTTTCGCCATCCCAAGGCCGAGCATTCAATCTTTTTTGTTGAGCAACATCCCCTTCTATGAAAAATTCAATTTTTCTGAAAACCATCTCCATAAATATAGTTTGGGGACAAGCCCATCCACACCATATTCTGCCAAACGCAACTGTAAATAAAATTATAAACACCAAGAACGTTAATAATCCTATAGCAAAAATGAAAAAATCTTGTGGCCAAAATATTTTTCCGAATAAAATAAACTTTCGCTCTAATACATTTATTAAAAAAACAGGTTCTCCTCCAATTTTAATAAATGGCAAAGTGAAAAATAATATTAAATAAAAATAACTAAAGTAAGATCTTAAATTATATAGTTTACCTTTTGGTTTTTGAGGATGAATATAATTACGATTACCCTCTTTGCTAATTGTAGCAACAGAATCTCTAAAGGACTGATCAATCATCTCCTTTTTGTAATTAGCCAAAGTCTCTGAATCTGATGCGCTCATTTTAAATGATTATTTTACTGAAATTAGGCTGTCTTTTTTAGGAGCCGCACTAGCACTATCTTTCACCATAACATCTTCTTTAAATAAATCACCTTGAGGCGCCTTTGGATTTGGAGGATTGGTTCCTTTTAATGACTTTACATAACTTGCCAACTGTTGAATTTGTATTGGGGAATAAGTAGCTTGCCATGACTGCATTCCTTTATCAGGATAACCATATTTAATAGTCTTAAATAAATCTGAAATTTTACCTCCATGCAACCAATAATCGTCTGTTAAGTTCGGGCCCACACCACCTTCCCCTTTCGCTCCATGACAAGGGACACATGTTTTTGCAAATGTTGCTTGGCCAGCTGCAATTCCAGCTGCATCGGCCATCGTAACTGACTTTTCGTCGACATTATTTTTCATAGATGCTAAATATGCATCAACTTGATCCTTAGCAGTGGTCATCTCTGTATTATACTCTTCGGTAGGGTTTGGCCCATTATGAAAAATCTCATATTTAAACAAATACAAAACAGCAATAAAAATCGTAATGATAAATCCATATTTCCACCATGGTGGCAAGGCATTGTCTAATTCTTTAATGCCATCGTAATCATGATCCAATAATCTATCCGCCTCTTGATCCAATGGAATTGCTTTAGTTAAAAACTTCTTATCTAAATTTTTCCAAGTACGAATCAACCAAGAATCAGCTATTGATTGGTCAGTATGAATCATAACCGGAACTGGATATATGACTTTCCAAAGTCCTCTAATAAATAAAACTAACAAGATAACAACCAACAGTTCCAACCCAAGCACACTAGATAATGTCCAAAAAGTAGTGGAAGATAATCCCCCATAGTAGTCAACCGAAGACGCTTTAGCTGTTGTATCTGCAATAGCAGCTTGCGCCTTTGCACCATTTGTAAACATTGATCCCATTACAACAAAGGCAATAAACAATATTTTTTTGCTTGACTTTGCAACTTCGACAGCTTTTTTTGAAATCATTCCAAGCACATTTGCCAATACCCATATTACAATTACCAATAAGCCTGCTATCGTAACCATTAAAAATTCTAAATAATTGGTTGGTGCTTCAGATGCTGATGAAGATGCTGTTGTTTGTGCTACACTTACAATAGCAGTAAAGAGTGCCATAACAACTAACGAAATATTTTTATATTTAAACATAGTATCTATTTTAATATTTTATATTATTGTTCAAGTGGTAGATTCTTAATTGCATCCACTTCCTTTTTATCCATCACTTTTACATACCATAATACCCCAACAAAAAATGCAACAAATACCAATAAAGAGAAAATGGGATAAAATTGTATATCCTGCATGGTCTCTGTATATTTTTTTATAAAACTGAACATAATATTAATTTTGGTTGATTTAAATAGCGATTTTATTTTTTGTTAATATCAGTCCCCAATCTTTGCAAATACGCAATCAATGCAATTACTTCTTTATTTGCTGGAACTTCAATACCATCTTTTTTAAGACTTGATGCAATTTCCTTAGCTTGATTCATTAAATCTCCATTTGCTTTAACAGCATACCCAACTTCATAAGGAACACCTAATGTGCGCATTGCATTTATTTTTAAGGGTGTGGTAGCCGTATCTAAATTATTTTCAATTAAGAACGCATAGGATGGCATTACTGAACCGGTGCTAATAGCGCTTGGTTCTTCCAAATGATTAAAATGCCATGTATTTGATTTTTTCAAATTACCCGAACCTTCTCTCGCCAAATCTGGACCTGTTCTTTTACTTCCCCATTGAAAAGGATGATCATAAACAAATTCACCAGCCTTACTATATTCTCCATAACGCTCTGTTTCACTCCGGAAAGGTCGAATCATTTGAGAGTGACAAGTATAACAACCCTCTCTAACATAAATATCACGCCCCTGCAATTCAAGTGGTGTGTAAGGCTTAACACTTGCAATTGTTGGAATATTTGATTTCACTAAAAATGTGGGAATAATTTCCACCATACCTCCAATTAAAATCACAACTAAAGACATTACTAATAAAGGAGTTGGCTTTCTTTCAATCCAACGATGCCAATGTTCCCCAGCATGTTTTGTATATGTTTTTTCTAAAGCCGGAGCTTCGGCATCTTCGTTAGCAACCAAAGTGCCCTTCCCTATTGTTTTAAATAAATTAACCATAGCTACTATTGCACCTGTCAAATACAATACACCGCCTAAAGCCCTCATTGCGTAAAATGGCGCCATATAAGTAACCGTTTCCAAAAACTGGTATTTCAATTGACCGCTTTCTGTGAACTGTTTCCACATACTTGCCTGTTGCCATCCTGCCCAATACATTGGAATTGCATAAAATAAAATTCCTAAGGTAGCCAACCAAAAATGGACATTTGCTAATTTTTTTGAATACAATTCGGTCTTATATATTCTTGGGATTAACCAATACAAAATACCAAAAGTCAACATACCATTCCATCCTAAACCCCCAATATGCACGTGTGCAATAATCCAATCGGTAAAGTGTGCGACAGCGTTAATACTTTTTAAAGACAACATAGGTCCTTCAAATGTGGACATACCATATGCTGTTACAGCAACCACCATGAATTTCAAAATAACATCTTCTCTTACTTTATCCCAAGCACCACGCAATGTCAACAGTCCATTAATCATACCACCCCAACTAGGGAAAATGAGCATAAAACTAAATACAATACCTATGCTTTGTGCCCAGTTAGGCAATGCAGTATATAATAAATGGTGAGGACCTGCCCAGATGTATAAAAAGATTAAAGCCCAAAAGTGAATAATCGATAATTTATATGAAAATACAGGACGATTAGCCGCCTTAGGCATAAAGTAATACATCAAACCTAAATAGGGTGTTGTTAGGAAAAATGCAACTGCGTTATGACCATACCACCATTGTACCAAGGCATCTTGCACACCAGCATACCAGCTATAACTTTTGAAAAGTGAAATGGGTAATGAAAATGAGTTTACCAAATGTAATACCGCTACAGTAACAAAGGTTGCGATGTAAAACCATACAGCTACATATAAATGACGTTCTCTTCTTTTAATAATGGTCGCAAACATATTAAATCCAAAAACAACCCAAATTAAAGTAATAGCAATATCGATAGGCCACTCTAATTCGGCATATTCTTTACCACTTGTAAATCCCAATGGTAAGGTAATAGCAGCTGAAACAATTATTAATTGCCAACCC
This sequence comes from Chitinophagaceae bacterium, assembly GCA_947375185.1. GTDB lineage: Bacteria > Bacteroidota > Bacteroidia > Chitinophagales > Chitinophagaceae > Sediminibacterium. The sequence continues at coordinate 23,876 of CANCEU010000004.1, read as the reverse complement.
CAAAAGTGAATTTTACTTAATACATCACTAAACATTCTTGCCTTTAATAATCTTTGCAAAGAGTAATAAACCCCCATAAAGATTCCATTACCGACAAAAGCAAAAATTACAGCATTTGTGTGTAATGGTCTAATACGGCCAAAATTTAAATAAGGTTGAAAATTAAGTACAGTTGGAAATACCAACTGAAGTGCAATAATTAATCCAACAAGCATGCCCACTACACCCCAAATAACAGTAGCAATGGCAAAATTTCTTACTGTCTTATTATCATATTGAAAGCTTTCTAATTGCATAAGGATAATTTAAATAGTTAGATTTAAGATTATATTTTTGATTTGTTTGTATAAGGTTTCACTATACTTGCATCTACCACTTTAGTTTTAATTTCATCATCAAAAAGCATTCTAACCGAAGGCGTGTAGTCATCCTCCATCTGCCCTGAATTAACAGACCATAAAAAGGCAATGAGAAATCCGCCTGCAACTAAAACACTAACAATTATTAAAATGATTAACACGCTCATGGTGGTATATTTCGAACAAATATAAAAGCTGCACAAAAACTAGTTTGTGACTTTAGTCATGCAAAAGCTGATATTTATCAGTTTTTCTTAAATAAAGGCTTAGAAAAGGAATAACTAAGCAAAGCGGATAATGAAACAATGCTTATGGAACTTATCGGCATCAGAATGGCGGCAACCATTGGAGACAATTGCGCACGGGTCGCAAAGTACATTCCCACCAAATTATACATAATGGAAAGTATGAATATTACAACGATTATCATTTTCCCTTTTTTAGCAAAATCAATAAGTAGATCCAATTTATTCACCATCTCTCCTTCCAAAATTGCATCACTTGCTGGGGTAAAAAGGTGTGTTTGATCGGTCACAGCAATTCCGACTTCACATTTTTTTAATGCACCCGCATCATTTAACCCATCGCCAACCATCATTACTTTTAGACCTTTGGCTTGTAAGCTTTGAATATAATTCAATTTATCATTTGGATTTTGCTCAAATAACATTGGCGTATCCGATCCCAAAATTTCAAGTAATGCTTTTTTTTCTGTTGGATGATCACCGCTTAAAAGATGAACTTGATAGCCACTTAACTTTAATCGCCTTACCATTGAGGAGATCCCATTTCTGTAAACATGATTAATTTTAAATACCCCTTTATATTCCTTATCTATAGCGATGAAAACGCCACTATTAGGCGACCCAGCAACTGAAATACCATTTTCAAGTAAAAAAGATAAAGAGCCAATTAAGATGATTTTTTGATTGCAAATCGCACGAGTTCCCTTTCCAATAAAATGCTCAATCACATCTACTTTTATAACTGGTAAATTTTGAGCGCTTAAATAACTAGTAATGAGTTGACTCAATGGGTGCAAAGACTCTCTTGTAACTGCATATATAGCAGAAGCATTTTCATTAGTTAGTTCAAAACCTATGAATTCCAAATGAGCATCTTCATGATTTGTCAATGTCCCAGTTTTATCAAATACAATCGTATCAATTTTTTCGATCGCTTCTAGTACTGAACTATTCTTGCAATACATTTTATACTTTCCTAAATGCCTTAATATATTGCCATAGGTAAATGTAACTGTAAGCAATAAGGAGCAAGGACAAGCAACAATTAAAATCGAAGTCACAGCTGGCATTATATTATGTGGATCATTCAACCACCAATAAATTCCACTCATAATAGCAATACTAAATAATACATAAGTAAAGTATTGGCTCCAGGGATGCACAAAAGATTTTTCTACATTTTTATCCGCACTTAATAATCGACTGTTCCACAATTCTGTAATGTAACTTTGGCCAACAGGCTTAACCACTTTTATTTGTATTGCTCTTCCTTTTTGAATTCCACCGGCAAAAACAGTTTCCCCTTTTGGGACTTCAATTGGTGCATTTTCACCTGTCACAAAACTATAATCAATCAAGGCTCCATCGGTTAATAAAATAGCATCTGCAGCAATCATTTCATCGAAACGTACTAATAATATTTCCTCTTTTACTATTTCAGACAATGGCTTGTTAATTTCCTTTCCATCCAATAAAACCGTAACCCCCAAAGGAAAAAAGGAAGTGTAATCCCTTTCGAATGAAAATGAATCATAGGACTTATCCTGAAACCATCTTCCTATCAACATGAAAAATACAATACCACTCATGCTATCTAAATATCCGGCCCCGGAATGCGTTAAAATTTCATATACACTTCGGCCAAATGTCACCAATATAGCCAATGCAATAGGCGCATCTATATTCAACCATTTTTGTCTAAGCCCTGTGTAGGCTGAAATAAAAAACCCTTTAGCACTAAACAACAAAACAGGAAAAGATAAAAGCAAATTTAAATAAACAAAAAAATGACGAAGGTTTCCAATATCTCCAACGCTTGTAGAAAGGTATTCAGGAAAACTCAACATCATAATATTACTAAAACAAAAACCAGCAACTCCTATTTTATATAATTGCTGTTTGTTTACTTTTTTCTTTTTTAACCAATCGTTGCCTCCTAAATGTATCATGGGCTCATACCCTATAAATGCCAACAACTGCACCAACTCTTTCAAACTGATAATACTAGGATTATATACAATTTTAATTTCCTTTTTCTCAAAATGAGTCTGGGAATGTAAAATACCTGGGTTTATTTTATGTAAATTTTCCAATAACCAAACACAACTCACACAATGTATTTGAGGCAGGTAAAAAACAACATGAGCTTGGTCGGCCAATTTAAATTGTATCAATTGATCTTGAATCGCAGCACTATCTAAATAATTGTATTTTTCGGAAGTAAAAACCCCTTTTGCAGACATTCCAGGCATCTCTGACAAATCATAATATTGACACATGCCATTATCGTCCAATAATTGAAAAACCATTTTACAGCCATCACAGCAAAAAAATTTATTTTCTAATTGGATATTTTCATCGCAATCCGTTCCGCAATGGTAACAATGTTGTTGCATAATTTAAGTATTGCGAAATTCAGGCCTGGCATTAATTTAGCGAATGAGTTAAATCAGTTTTTGCCCTGATAATACTCACTAAACCATACTCACTAAACCAAAAAATCATCGAATTTATTGTGGAAGCATCAGTGGCAACTGCGGATTCAATGCATTTTGTACCTCAAAATAACCTTGCTTATACCAATGCATTCTAGCAAGTAATGCCAACAATTGATTACTAATATACCCTTTATTCTTTTCCATTGTCTTCAATGTACTTTTTTGTGCAGGAGTAGCATATTTAAGTAATTCATTCCACAAATCAACATTATTGTAAGTTTTCAAAAAATCACTAGTATTCTTAAAACTATTCATTCTAGATTGATCTTTTAAATACCAATGCAAAATGAAATCATTTAATAAATTTTGCTCCCAAATTTTATTATAGGCCGAATCAACAATAATATTAGATCCATTAACCCATTTGTCAGGATATATTCCGCCACCTCCATAAACTAGATGACCACTAGGTGTTTTATATGCCTTTCCCTTTACTGCAGAATCTTGCTTACCCATTGCATCTGCCTGTATTCTATTAACATAAGCATGTTCATATTCCAATTTTCCAGTTTCGTAGGACCTTTGAATATTTCTTCCAAGAGGAGTATAATATTTGGCAGTTGTTAATCTTAATGCCCCTCCATTTGACAACCTAAATTGTTGTTGAACTAACCCCTTTCCAAAAGATCTTCTACCAACAATAGTTGCTCTATCCCAATCCTGTAATGCGCCAGCAAGTACTTCACTTGCCGAAGCTGAAGATTCGTCCATCCAAATAGTCAAAGCCCCTTGTTCAAAAAGGCCTTCGCGTTTACTATTATATTCAACCCTCGGAGAGTGAGCTCCTTGCGTATACACTAATAATTTATTGCCTGGAATTAATTCGTCCGCAATAGCAACTGCTTCAGACAATAATCCACCACCATTTCCTCTTAAATCAATTACTAATGATTTGATACTGTCTTTAATTAAGGGCTCTAATGCCTGCATGAATGCCTCATATGTTCTGTCTGCAAATTTATTGATACGAATATATCCAACCCCAGGCTTAATTTCATAGGAAGCATCAACTGGAGAAACAGGCACATTGTCACGATTAATATTTACCACTTTTACAGCAGTGCCAGATAATATTTTCAATTTAAGTTTGGTATTTGCCGGGCCTTTTAATTTTGCGCGAATAGCATCAGCTTCCCATTTTTTCCCCGAAATGGGAATACTATCATCTGCATATAATAATATATCACCTACTTTTAAACCGGCTTTAAAAGCAGGTCCATCTTTCATAACATAAGCAACAAATACACTGTCTCTGTATTGCTGAAATTCAATTCCAATACCTTTAAAATTTGCACTTAATTGTTCATTTACATCCACTAAGTCGGCTGGAGAAATATATACTGAATGTGGATCTAATTGAGATAAATAATATTCTGCTACTTTATTATTCAAACTATCATTTGAAATATCCTCAACATATTTAGACTTCACTAAATTAATTATTTCTTGCATTGGGCTCCCATTCCCACCTTGCATACTACCTAACGAAAAATCGCCTTTAAAAAAAAGTCCAATCCCAACTCCGACAACCAATACAATTGCATAAGTTATTGGAGTAAACCAACTTGATTTGTTATTTTCTTGCATGTTCATATTCTTAGGGCTAAAATTACGCTAAAATGGCTATTTTCACACACAAGACTTAAACTATGCGCAATAATTATATCATAGCCGATAGTGGTGCAACAAAATGCCATTGGACTATTCAATTAGGAAAAGAAAAAAAGACAATTAAAACAATTGGCATTAGCCCCTATTTTTTGACTACAGTTCAAATTGTTGAAACAATACAAAAAAGTTTTTCCAAGAAAATAGATCCTGCCATCATTGATGCAATTTATTTTTATGGCACTGGATTAAGCAACCCATTAAATGTTGCTTCCATAAAAAAAGCGCTTAAACAAGTTTTCGTAAACGCAACTTTAGACATTCAAACTGATTTAGTTGCCGCAGCACGAGCTACCTGTCAAAGCAATAAAGGAGTTACTTGTATTTTAGGAACAGGATCCAATACTGGATTTTACAACGGAAAAAAAATAGTTAAGAATAGTCCAGGTCTTGGTTATGTTTTAGGAGACGAAGGGAGTGGCGCTTATCTTGGCAAAAAAGTATTACAATATTATTTATACCAAACATTTGACGAAGAACTAATGCATTCGTTCGAAAATAAATACCAAATTAACAAAGATCAAATTTTGGATGCTGTATATAAGCAACCGCTTCCAAATAGATACATGGCATCCTTTGCCGAATTTTTATCTTTACATCGTGGGCATTATATGGTTGAAAATATTATTGAAGACGGCATCAACGACTTTTTCTTTACCCATCTCAATAAATTAAATGAATCTTGGCTACATCCTATTCATTTTTCAGGATCTATTGCCTATGTTTTTAGAGATGTCATAAAGCAACTTGCAACTGCCTATGAATTAGAATTAGGACAAATCATAAAGTCTCCCATGGAAGGGCTCATAACATATCACAAGACTGTAAAATAAAAAGGGATGCACGAAATTGAACCCTATTATCACTGGCGACATTTATATATGGCCGAAGAAGATGCTTTGTCCCCTTTTTTTGGGCAAACTTATAGCGAGTTTGAATTTTCACAAACAGTTTACAATTATTATATCCATCCTCAATGGGACGAGTTTGGCAGCAAAACACTGTACCTCAAAATTATTTATGCCGACTATGAAATGGGATTTGCTATAATTGAAATGATAGGAGAATGGAATGATGCAATTGAAAATGACATCATGACTTTAAAACGCGAAATACTCGAAAAGTTAATGGACGAAGGTATTTATAAATTCATTTTAATAGGTGAAAATGTATTCAATTTTCACAATGGCGACCGAGATTACTACGAAGAATTGTATGAAGAATTAGCCGATGAAAACGGTTGGGCTGTAATGATTAATTTACATCAAGCTTCACAACATGATTTTTTATTGAAGAAATTAAACAGATATATCGAGCTGATGGAATTTGAAAAATGGCGTACTTATAAGCCTGAAGATTTCTTTTTATTGATAGATAAAAAATTAAACGACCGAATAGAGTTATAACCGCTAATAAACCAAATCTTCATAGGCTGCTTGCAGCTCTCTGTATGCATGATCATCCTTAGCCAATTTAGCTGCTGCCATTCCCTTTTCATACCATTCAATGGCCAATGCGGTCTCTTGTAATTTTTCCAAGCATTTAGCTAAGTGATAATAGGAACCAACATAATCTGGGGCATCAGTAAGTATTGCTATAAATAAGTCACGGGCTTTAATATCCTCCCCAATTTTAATGTATTCAAGTGCTAAGGCATGCCTCAAAAAGGAATCCTTAGGCTGTTGATTTAGAAAATCAATTATTTTATCTATTCGACTCATCTTAAATTAAATTTTAAGCAAATAATGGTTAAAAACTACCTTATATTTGCGTTAGTTGCATAAACAACTAATATATTAAAAATCAAAATTTGCTATCATGAAGATCTTAGTTTGTATCAGCAAAACACCAGACACAACTGCCAAAATTGCTTTCATCGAAGGTAATACAAAGTTTGATGAAAATGGTGTTCAATGGATCATTAACCCATACGATGAGTGGTATGCTTTGGTAAAAGCAATTGAATTAAAAGAGAAGGATTCAAATGTTGCTATTCATTTAGTGACAGTTGGCGGTGCCGATACCGAACCCATTATTAGAAAGGCGCTTGCATTAGGAGGCGATGAAGCAATTAGAATTAACAATATCACTACTGATTCATTTGTAGTTGCTCAAGAAATTGCTGCCATTGCAAAAGAAGGCGGATATGATTTAATATTTACCGGAAAAGAAACAATTGATTATAATAGTGCAAGTGTAGGTTCGATGTTATGTGCTTTATTAGATCAAAATTTTATTTCAGCAGCAGTCAAATTAGATATTAATGGAAATGCAATAACTGTTACTCGAGAAATAGAAGGTGGTGAAGAAACTTGTACAACCACCTTACCTGCTATTGTAAGTTGTCAAAAAGGAATGGCTGAACAAAGAATCCCTAATATGCGCGGCATTATGGCAGCAAGAACAAAACCATTAAAAGTAATAGAGGCAACCATCACAAATGCTACTACTTCCATTAAGCAATTTGATTTGCCACCAGCGAAATCTGGAGTTAAATTAGTAGACCCATCTAATATGGACGAATTGGTAAGATTGTTAAAAGAAGAGGCTAAGGTAATTTAACCCATTTTCAATTAAACTTTCAAACACTACAAATTAAAAATCTAGCATCATGGTATTAATATATATAGATCAAGCAGATCAAGAAATTAAAAAAGCAACCTATGAAGCCATTTCATATGGTGCAGCATTAGCAAAACAATTAGGCACAAGTGCTGAAGCATTACTATTAGGTACCGTTCATGACGATTTAACTAGTCTTGGAAAATACGGTGTTACAAAAGTGCACCAAGTTAACAACGCTACTTTAAATCATTTTGACGCAAGAATGAATTCAACTGTAATTGCAGCCGCAGCAAAATCACTTGGTGCAACAGTAGTAATATTTGCACATAATATTAATGGAAAAGCAATTGCTCCGGCAGTTGCAGTTAAACTGTCAGCAGGTATTGTTACTGGTGCATGCGCCTTACCAAAAACAGATGCAGGCTTTGTTGTCACCAAAACAGTATTTTCAGGTAAAGCATTTGCTTCTATTCAAATTGACACACCCATTAAAGTAATTTCAATCAATCAAAATAGTTTCGGTATTACTAGTAATGATGGAGTTGCTGAAATTACCAATTTGGCAATTGAGGTTCCTTCTAGTACCATTTCAATAACTTCTGTAGACAAAATTCAAGGCGAAGTGCCATTAACCGAGGCAACATTAGTGGTAAGTGGTGGCCGTGGATTAAAAGGACCTGAAAACTGGGGAATTTTACTTGACTTAGCAAAGGCTTTGGGCGCATCAACTGCTTGTAGCCGACCAGTGTCTGATTCTGATTGGAGACCTCACCATGAACACGTTGGACAAACTGGGTTACAAATAGCACCCAATTTATATATCGCTATCGGTATTTCGGGGGCAATTCAACATTTGGCTGGGGTAAACCGTAGTAAAACAATTGTTGTTATTAATAAAGATCCCGAAGCCCCTTTCTTTAAAGCTGCAGATTATGGGGTTGTTGGAGATGCTTTTGAAGTAGTCCCAGCCTTAACAGCTGCAATTTTGAAATCAAAGGGTGGCGCATAAGCAATTTATAATTAAATTTGGGTCATTAAAGTGTCTATGCAAAAAATTGAATTAGAAATTATTGCCCTTTCACATAGCATTACCCAATCTAACTCTTATGCAGTTATTTTAGGGGAAGTTGGTGGGAATCGAAGACTACCAATTGTGATTGGCGGATTTGAAGCACAAGCAATTGCAGTTGCTTTGGAAAATATGCACCCTTCACGCCCACTTACGCATGACCTTATGAAAAACTTTATGACTTCCTTTGATGTTCAATTACAGGAGGTTTATATATGTGATTTACAAGAAGGTATTTTTTATGCTAAATTGGTATGCTTTACCGCAAATGACACAATTGAAATTGACAGTCGAACAAGCGATGCCATTGCTTTAGCTGTTCGCTTTGGTTGCCCTATCTATGTAAACAATACTATCTTGGAGCAAGCTGGATTGGAAAATGAATCAAGCGATAAAAAGATAAATACGGTAACATCAATTTCAAGTGAACCTTCAAATGAAAATGATCTATCAACTTTGTCAATTGAAGCACTCAATGAATTATTGAATGAAGTGCTTGAACAAGAAGATTATATACGCGCTATTGATATTAGAGATGAAATTGCAAAAAGAAATGAGCAAAAGAAATCATAACTCATTTTAACATGATAGTATTTCCAAATTGTAAAATAAATTTAGGACTTTCCGTTGTTGCCAAAAGACCCGATGGTTATCATGAATTAGAAACCATTTTTTATCCTGTTGGATTAAATGACATGGTTGAAGTAATTCATAGTGACAATAGCAATATCAATATCCAATTTACAAGCACTGGCATTCCTGTCCCTGGCGACTTAAACCAAAACCTTTGTGTTAAGGCATACGAACTATTAAAAAAAGATTTTCCCAACTTGCCAAATGTAAAAATACATTTACACAAGCATATTCCTATGGGAGCTGGCTTGGGTGGTGGATCTAGTGATGGTACTGCTGTTTTAAAATTATTAAACGAGCAATTTAATTTAGGATTATCGATTGCCCAACTAATTGACTACGCCGCACAATTAGGAAGCGATTGTCCATTTTTTGTACTAAATAGCGCAAGCCATGCAACTGGCAGGGGCGAAATTTTACAAGCATTTTCATGTGATCTGACTGACTACAAAATTGTATTAATTCACCCTGGAATTCACATTTCTACAGCTTGGGCATTTGGTCAATTAACGCCGCATGCAAAAGAAAAATCAATTGCAGAAATTGTAGTCAATCCAATTGAAACTTGGAAACACACTTTAATAAATGATTTTGAATCCGCTATAATTGAAGCACACCCTTTGATTGGCGAACTTAAAAATATGCTATATAATCATGGAGCCGTTTATGCAAGCATGAGTGGTTCCGGCAGTTCCCTATTTGGATTATTTCACAAAGATCAAACTGTTTCCACCTCACAATTTGGAGCTCAGTTTAGAATTGATATCGTTTAATTTTTTCAATAAACCGATATTGCGAACGTTCGTTATTTGAAAATATCTAACGAAAACGATTCCGAATTAGTACATTTCAAATGGTTAGTAAGTTTATTAATAAACTACTACCAAAATGCTTGTTTTTTTGTAATTTTCCACAGATCGCTAGCCTTACAAATATATCCTTTAATTAATTGATGAAGTATGATTGAAAATCAGCAATTAGGATTGTATGATCCTGCTTATGAACATGACGCCTGTGGTATTGGATTTGTAGCCCATATTAAGGGTACAAAATCACATCAAAATGTGGGTGATGCATTAACTATTTTAGAAAACATGGAACACCGTGGCGCAAGCGGTAGTGAAGTGAATACAGGAGATGGTGCCGGTATTATGATTCAAATTCCACATGAATTTTTCTTCGATGAATTATTGCATAAAGGTTTGAATTTACCCAATGCAGGAGAATATGGTGTGGGATTTATTTTCTTCCCTACCGATAAAGGCGTTGCAGATGAGTGCAAAGAAATTTTTGAGCGCGCGGCCGAAAAATTAAATATTGAAATTATTGGTTACCGAACAGTGCCTGTAAATAAATCAACTATCGGACCTACTGCATTATCAGTAGAGCCAATCATGGAGCAAGTATTTGTAAAAAAGCCTGACCATGTAAAAGACGCAGAGGACTTTGAACGTAAATTATTTATTTTAAAGAACTATGCTTCTCATACCATTAACAATAGCATTAAAAAAGACGCGATTGGTTTTTACATGACATCGCTTTCTCAAAATACAATTATTTACAAAGGACAATTAACAAGTCATCAAGTACGCGAATACTTTCCTGACCTAAGCGACAAACGTGTTGTTTCTGCCTTTGGATTGGTTCACTCTCGTTTTGCGACTAACACTTTTCCTTCATGGAAATTAGCACAACCTTTTAGATACATTGCCCATAATGGAGAGATCAATACTTTGCAAGGAAATTTAAACTGGTTACGTTCAAATGAATCTAGTTTTCTATCTCCTTATTTTAGCAAGGAAGAATTAGACATGATTTTACCAGTAGTAACTGCTGGACAATCAGATAGCGCATGTTTGGACAATGTGATTGAATTACTAACATTAAGTGGGAGATCTTTACCACATGTAATGATGATGTTAATTCCTGAAGCATGGGATGGCAATGATTTAATGGACCCAGTAAAAAAAGCATTCTACGAATACCATGCTGCCATTATGGAACCATGGGATGGCCCAGCATCTATTTCTTTTACAAATGGAAAAATGATTGGTGCAACTTTGGATAGAAATGGTTTAAGACCATCTAGGTATTGTGTAACCAAGGATGATCGAGTTATTATGGCATCTGAAACAGGTGCATTACCTGTAGATCCATCTACTGTTGTTGAAAAAGGCCGTTTACAACCAGGAAAAATGTTTGTGGTTGATATGGAAGCAGGGAGAATTATTAGCGACACAGAATTAAAAGAAAAAATTTGCAGCCAACAACCTTATGGAGATTGGTTAAATAAATATAAAATAAGATTAGAAGAATTACCAGAACCAAGAATTCAATTCACACACTTGGAACATGATCAAATCTTCAAATACCAAAAAGCTTTTGGATATAGCAAAGAAGATTTAGAACAAATTATTATCCCGATGGCTTTGGACGGCAAAGAGCCAATAGGTTCCATGGGAACCGATACTCCATTAGCAGTATTGAGTGATCAACCACAACATATTACAAGTTACTTCAAACAACTATTTGCACAAGTAACCAACCCTCCTATCGATCCTATCAGAGAAAGAATGGTGATGTCACTAGCAACATTTGTTGGAAGTCAAGGTAGCTTATTAATCGAGGACCCAATGGCATGTCACTGTGTGGCTTTGAAACATCCGATATTAAGCAATCATGAATTAGAGAAAATTAGAAGTATTGACACGGGTGTATTCCAAGCAAAAACTTTACAATGTTATTTTAGAGCCGACGGAAAAGAAGGTTCGTTAAAAAGAGGATTAGATCGTTTATGTCGTTACGCAGTAGACGCAGTTGAAGATGGATTTGAAGTGCTGGTTTTAACAGACCGCTCTATAGATTCTGAACATGCTGCTATTCCTTCCCTTTTAGCTTGCTCAACTGTTCATCACCACTTAATTAAAAAAGGATTAAGAGGTAAGGTTGGAATTATTGTTGAAGCAGGTGATGTTTGGGAAGTACATCATTATGCATGTTTAGTTGGGTTTGGCGCAACCGCCATTAATCCATACTTAGCTTTGTCAAGTATTCGTGATATGAAATTAAGTGAGCATATCAAAACAGATTTAGATCATCTTTATTTAAAGAAAAATTATATCAAAGCAGTGAATGAGGGGTTGTATAAAGTATTCTCTAAAATGGGAATTTCAACACTGCAATCTTATCAAGGTGCCCAAATTTTTGAAATCATTGGTATTAATAAGGATGTAGTGAATCGTCATTTCACAGGTGCTACTTCACGCATCGAAGGCATGGGATTAGACGAAATTGCAAAAGAAATTTTAGCAAAACACAATATCGCTTTTCCTAAAAAATCGGCTGCAATTGATCGATTACCAGTGGGTGGAATTTATCAATGGAAGCGTAGAGGTGAGGCACATTTATTTAATCCGCAAACCATTCATGCATTACAACATGCAACTAGCACTGGCGACTATTCAAGTTTCAAAAAATATTCAAAATTAGTAAATGACCAAGGAGATAAAGCATGTACACTAAGAAGTTTATTTGACTTTAAACCAACGCGTCCTTCTATTTCAATTGATGAGGTGGAACCAGCAAGTGCAATTTATAAACGCTTTGCAACAGGCGCAATGTCTTTTGGATCTATTTCATGGGAAGCACATACTACCCTTGCAATTGCAATGAACCGATTAGGTGGAAAAAGTAATACAGGTGAAGGTGGTGAGGATCCTATCCGTTATGAAAAAATGGAAAATGGTGATTCAATGCGAAGCGCGATTAAACAAGTTGCAAGTGCCCGTTTTGGTGTAACAAGTCAATATTTAACCGAAGCAGACGAAATACAAATTAAAATGGCTCAGGGTGCTAAACCTGGAGAAGGTGGGCAATTACCTGGTGATAAAGTAGATGATTGGATTGGAAGAACAAGACACTCCACACCCGGTGTTGGATTAATTTCCCCTCCTCCTCATCACGACATTTATTCAATTGAAGATTTATCACAATTAATTTTTGATTTAAAAAACGCAAACCGTGCTGCAAGAATTAATGTAAAATTAGTTTCTAAAGCAGGTGTTGGTACTATTGCCGCTGGTGTTACAAAAGCAAAAGCGGATGTAGTATTAATTGCAGGTTTTGATGGCGGCACAGGAGCATCTCCATTAAGTTCAATTAAACATACAGGATTACCATGGGAATTAGGCTTAGCCGAAACGCATCAAACCTTGGTGAAAAATAAATTAAGATCCCGCGTTGTGGTGCAAGCAGATGGTCAAATGAAAACAGGTCGTGACATTGCCATTGCTGCATTATTGGGCGCCGAAGAATGGGGTGTTGCTACTGCAGCATTAGTGGTTGAAGGTTGTATCATGATGCGTAAGTGTCATATGAATACCTGTCCTGTTGGTGTGGCCACACAAGATCCTGAATTACGCAAACGCTTTAAAGGCAATCCTGATCATGTAGTTAAATTCTTTGAGTTTATAACAGAAGAATTACGTGAGATTATGGCAGAATTGGGCTATAAAACAGTAAATGAAATGATTGGCCAAGTGGATGCATTAAGAATGCGTGACAATATTAATCATTGGAAGTATAAAAACTTAGATTTAAGTGCAGTGTTATATAAAGAACCTGCCGATGCAAATGATAGCTTATACCAAACTGAAAATCAAGATCAAGGTTTAGCTGAAGTATTGGATTGGAAATTATTAGCGGCGGCGCAACCTGCTATCTTGAAAAAAGAAAAAGTAAATGCTGCATTTGATATTAAAAATACAGATCGCACTGTAGGTACCATTGTATCAAATGAAATTTCAAAAGTATATAAAGCAGCTGGTTTACCTGAAGACACTATACACTTTAAATTTACAGGAACAGCGGGTCAAAGCTTTGGTGCATTTAATACAACTGGTGTAACTTTAGAATTAGAAGGAGATGCCAATGACTACTTTGGTAAAGGTTTAAGTGGAGCTCAATTAATTGTATATCCTGATAAAAAAGCAACTTTTGTACCTGAAGAAAATATTTTAATTGGCAATGTTGCTTTTTACGGTGCTACAAGCGGAACTGCTTATATCCGAGGGAAAGCAGGGGAACGTTTTGCAGTAAGAAACTCAGGAGCCTCGGTTGTTGTGGAAGGAATTGGTGATCATGGCTGTGAATATATGACTGGTGGTTTAGCGGTTATCCTTGGCCCTACTGGCCGTAACTTTGCTGCAGGCATGAGTGGTGGAATTGCTTATGTATACAATGTTCAAAATGATTTTGATAATTTATGTAATAAAGAAATGGTTGACTTAGATCCTGTTGGCCCCGAAGACATTGCTGAATTACAAAAAATGATGCAAGCTCATTTTGATAAAACAGGAAGCAGTGTTGCTAAATTTATTTTAAGCGACCTCGACAACCAATTAAAACATTTTATTAAAGTATTTCCGCGCGATTACAAGAAAGTTTTACAAACACGCAAAGCAACTGCTAGCGCAGGAAAATAATTAAAACATAGCTATGGGAAAGCCAACCGGATTTAAAGAATATACTAGAGAACTACCAAGCAAATTGCCGGTAGAAGATAGAAAGAAAAACTATAAAGAATTTGTCTCTTTATTACCTGAAGAAAAATTAAATGAACAATCGGCGCGTTGTATGAACTGCGGCGTTCCGTTTTGTCACAGCGGATGTCCTTTAGGAAATATAATTCCTGAATTTAATGATGCAGTTTATCGTAAAGAGTGGAAAGATGCTTACGAAATTTTAATTTCAACAAATAACTTTCCCGAATTCACAGGACGCATTTGTCCTGCTCCTTGTGAAAGCGCTTGTGTATTAGGGATTAATCAACCAGCCGTTACAATTGAAGAAATTGAAAAGCATATTATTGAAATTGCCTTTGAAAAAGGATTTGTACAACCGCGCAAACCAAATATGCGTAGTGGATTCAAAGTGGCCGTAATTGGATCAGGCCCTTCAGGCTTAGCAGCTGCTGCTCAATTAAATTATGCAGGTCACGAAGTAACCGTTTTTGAACGAGATCCAAAACCAGGAGGATTATTACGTTTTGGTATCCCAGATTTTAAATTAGAAAAAACAGTCGTTGAGCGTCGTATAAATGTGTTAGAAGAAGAAGGTATTGTGTTTAAATGTAATTCGAATGTAGGAGTGAATGTACGCGTAAATGATATTATGCGCGATTTTAACGCAGTAGTATTAGCAGGTGGCTCCACTATTCCTAGAGATTTACCAGTACCTGGTCGATCATTAAATGGTGTTCATTATGCAATGGAATTTTTAAAACAACAAAACAAAAGAGTAAGTAATTTACCAATAGAGGAAGCTGAATTATTAGCAACAGGAAAAAATGTAGTGGTAATTGGTGGTGGTGATACTGGCAGTGACTGCGTGGGAACTTCTAATAGACATGGCGCAAAATCAATCACCCAATTTGAATTGTTACCTAAGCCCCCTGAAAATAGAGCGCCTTATATGCCATGGCCTACCTACCCTATGCTTCTAAAAACAACTACCTCACATGAGGAAGGTGTTTCAAGAGTTTGGGAAGTAGCAACAAAAGCATTTATTGGGGATGAAAATGGAAACCTAAAAGCATTACAGATTGTAGATTTAGAATGGACAAGTTCAGCAGATGGTCGTCCTGCTAAATTCACCGAAAAGGAAGGAAGTCTGCGTGAAATTCCATGTGAACTCGCTTTACTTGCAATGGGCTTTTTACACGCGCAACCAACAGGTATGTTGGATGAACTAGGTATTGAATTAGATGACAGAGGAAATGTGAAAGCTACTGAAACATCATTTCAAACTAATATTGCAAAAGTATTTACCGCAGGGGATATGCGCCGCGGACAATCATTAGTTGTTTGGGCAATTAGTGAAGGAAGAGAATGTGCGCGTAAAGTGGACATATTCTTGACTGGATCAACTTTACTTGAATCAAAAGATGCAAGTTTATTAGCAGCCACAGTGAATGCATAATGCCCATATTCATTTAAAAGTGAATGATATAACTTCACTTACCTACATAAAAAGAAGGGACTCAATAATGAGTCCCTTCTTTTTTATCCACACATATTTTAATAGCGGATAAAAATTAGCGTATCTAATTGAAAATCAAATATTTAAATACAATATTTATCAATTTATATTTATTTTTAATATGAATTTATTAGCTTGCAGTATTTAATATTTAAGTATATTTGCTATATAAATAATATATATTATTATTTATTATATTTATTGATTTGCTTAAATAATTGTAATGAAAAACCAAAACTTACAAAAGTACACACCGTTTATTTTATTATTAGTCGTTGCTATTGCAGCCTTGTTCGTTCCTCAATTACCCAACTTTGTTGGAAAGGCCGACACATATAGCACCGCGGATATTGCTTGGATACTTGTAGCAACCGCATTAGTATTTATCATGACACCGGGTCTTGCCTTTTTTTATGGAGGGATGGTACATCGTAAAAACATTTTATCTACAATGATAAAAAGTATTGTATCTGCAGGGATAGTTACCGTAATTTGGGTGACCTATGGCTACAGCTTAAGTTTTGGAGAAACTATAAATGGCGTTATTGGTAATCCAATGACACATCTATTTTTCAAAGGAGTCGCCAATGGTGCTCCTACTTTACAAGGTGGAACTGCAATGACAATACCTTTATTGCTATTCGCACTTTTCCAATTAATGTTCGCAATTATTACACCAGGCTTAGTAGTTGGTGCAGTTGCTGAGCGTATCAAATTCACTTCGTATATCTTGTTCATTGTTTTATTTATTACTTTAATATATGCACCATTAGCACACTGGTCTTGGCATCCCAATGGATTCTTACTAAAGATGGGAGCACTTGACTTTGCAGGGGGCACTGTAGTTCATATTAGTGCAGGATGTGCTGCATTAGCAGGCGCAATCGTACTAAAACAAAGACGTGCTAAATTAGAACAACAAGAAATACCACCAGCCAATATTCCATACGTATTAATTGGAACAGGTTTATTATGGTTTGGTTGGTTTGGATTTAATGCTGGCTCAGCATTAAGCGCAAATTCATTAGCAGTTAACGCATTCGCTACAACAAATACAGCCGCTGCTGCCGCAGGTTTAGCGTGGATGTTCTTTGATGTAATGAGAGGTAAAAAACCTTCTGTATTAGGATTTTGTATAGGAGCCGTTGTTGGACTAGTTGCTATTACTCCTGCTGCAGGATTTGTAGGTATTCCACAAAGTATATTTATTGGCGTAATTGGCGCAGTGATTTCAAATACATTAAGCCATGCATTTAAATTGTCTCGAGTTGATGATACTTTAGATGTATTTCCTTGTCACGGAATTGGGGGAATCGTAGGGATGTTATTAACTGGTGTTTTTGCTTCAAAAGCGGTAAACCCTGCTGGTAATGATGGCCTATTCTACGGTAATCCTGCATTCTTTTTTACGCAACTAAAAGCAATGTTAATTGTTGTTGTATATAGCTTTACTGTTTCATTCTTAATCTTCAAATTCATCGCATTGTTATTACCACTGCGTGTGTCTGAAGAAGAAGAAGAATTAGGTTTAGATGCTACACAACACGATGAAAAATATGGTAGAAATCCATTAAAAGCATAATAATTTTTTAGGTTTTAGATTTTAAGCAAGCAATCGTACGGCCCGAATTTCTATTCGGGCCTTTTTTATTATATTAGTGCCAATATGCAATACATTAAGAAACCTTTTCAATTACTTTATTGCTTATACGCCTTAATCGTATTTGCAATCTTTACCCTTTTTGCTGCAATTGCATTAATTATATTATTGCCTTTAGGCAAAGCAAAATTAGCTACCCGAATTTATAAAGTATGTAGGTATTGGGCAAACGCATGGTATTTAATGATTGGCATAAAACACCAAGAAATTTTTGAAGCTGTACATAATTTTAAGCAACCTCATGTATTTGTTGCCAACCACAACTCCTATATGGATATCCCTCCTATTGTAATGCTCAAACATCAGCCTATAAGACCCTTAGGGAAGTTTGAATCCTCTAAAATTCCCATTTTTGGGTGGATATACAAGGCTGCAGTTATAATGGTGGACCGAAGCAGTCCTGCAAAAAGAGCACAAAGTTTAAGGAATTTAAAAGCAGCACTACATAAACACATTTCCATATTTATTTTTCCTGAAGGCACTTTTAGCATGACTTCGGAACAACCATTAAAATCATTTTACAATGGTGCTTTCAAATTGGCAATTGAAATGCAAGTACCTATTCAACCCATTTTAATGATAGACTCCGTTGATCGAATGCATTTCGACAGCGTTTTTTCTTTAAATCCAGGGAAAAATAGAGTAGTTTACCTAGCAACGGTACAAGTACATGATTATAAAATAGAAGATATTGAATTACTTCGAAATAAAGTTTATCAAATGATGGATGAGGGCCTAAGAAGATATAGAAACTACCCATTGCATAATTAAGCAACCCTTAATTATACCCACAAAATCAGAGTGTCAAAATCATAGTGTATTTTTGTATTTACCGATATGTACGCAGAAATTATCATACCACTTGCACTTCCCAAAAACTACACTTGGGAAATTCCAACTCAATTAGCAGAAGAGGTTATGGTTGGCATGCGTGTTGAAGTAATGCTAGGTGCAAATAAAAGATATGCGGGAATTATCAAAAAACTAATTAGTGATAAACCTGCAGCTTTTAATCCAAAACCAATTTTATCTGTATTAGACGAAGCTCCAATTGTATATCCATCCCAATTGGCATTATGGGAATGGATGGCAAACTACTATATGTGTACCGAAGGAGAAGTGATGCAAGCTGCCATACCTAGCCATTTAAAAATAAGTAGTGAATCTGTTTTTATTTACAATGAAGACCAAATTATTGATAGCCATAAATTAAGTGATTCTGAATATATAATTAGCGAAGCATTGCAAATAAAAAAAGAGCTTAGTATTTCAGAAATTCAAAAAATATTAGATAAAAAATCAGTGTATCCTGTAATCAATAAATTAATCCAAAAAGGAATTTGTTTTGTACAGGAAAATATGACTGATAAATACAAAGCAAAAGAAGAAACCTTTATTACATTAGCGATACAATATAGGGACGAAGCAGTACTTGAGAAATTATTAAATGAATGGTCAAGAGCACCTAAACAATTATCACTTTTACTTTCATTTCTTCATTTTGAAAAAACAGAATCGGTTGTAACTCAAAAAGCCATTTTAGAAAAATCAGAAGCATCACATGCTCAATTAAAGGCATTGATAGATAAAGGGATATTAATTGCTGAAAAAAGAAAAGTCGATCGCATTGCAAAAGATAGTGCTTTGGGTCCGTTAAGCAAACATCAATTATCTGAACATCAAAACATTGCTTTACAATCCATTAAAGAACAACTAAACACGCATCCAGTTCACCTATTGCATGGTATTACGGGAAGCGGCAAAACACAAATTTATGTTGCGCTAATTAATGAAATTATTAAGCAAGGTCAACAAGCTTTATTTATGTTGCCAGAAATTGCATTAACTGCTCAAATGATTAGGCGATTAAAACAATATTTCGGAAACGACATTGCAATTTATCACTCCAAATTTAATCCAAATGAAAGAGTCGAAATTTGGAATAAAGTAAAATCAGGTGAAATAAAAGTTGTTTTAGGCGCAAGATCTGCGCTGTTTTTGCCCTATCATAATTTGTCACTTATCATCGTGGATGAAGAGCATGATGGTTCCTATAAACAACAAGAGCCTGCACCAAGATACCAAGCAAGAGATACTGCAATTTATTATGCGAATCAAATAAATGCAAAAGTAGTGCTAGGTTCAGCAACTCCATCCGTTGAATCTTTTTTTAATGCAGCATCAAAAAAATATGGATATACTCATATAACTGAAAGATACAATAAAGGCGAGTTGCCAATTATTCAATTAATAGATACTAAAAAACAACCTGCTGGTTCAGCAATTTTAACACCAGCACTACTAGCTGAAATAAAAAAAACTATTGAACAAAATAAACAAGTTATTTTATTTCAAAATAGACGTGGTTATGCATCCTATATAATTTGCGAAACCTGTGGCTGGATTCCTCATTGCAAGCACTGTGATGTCACCCTAACCTATCACAAAAATAAAAATTTACTTTCTTGTCATTATTGTGGTGCAACCTATCCGATTTTAACAACTTGTCAAGCTTGCGGCAAACAACATTTCAGACAAAAGAGCTTTGGCACTGAACAAATTGAAGAAAAATTAAACCAAGCATTGCCTGGGGTAATTGTTGCTAGAATGGACTTTGACAACATTAAAGGGAAAAATGAACACGACCAGCTCATTCAACAATTTGAACAAAGACAAATCGACATCTTAGTTGGCACACAAATGGTGGCAAAGGGATTAGACTTTGAAAATGTCGATTTAGTGGGTATTGTTGATGCAGATAGCTTACTCAATTTTAATCAATATAGAGTAAACGAACGTGCATTTCAAATGATGGAACAAGTTAGTGGTAGGGCGGGAAGAAAGAACAGCAACGGCAAAGTATTTATTCAAGTTAGCCAGGTTCAACATCCAATCATACAATTAGTACAAAAACATGACTATATTGGGTTTTACCAATTCGAAATACAAAATAGAAAACAATTCGCCTATCCCCCTTTTAGTAGATTAATGAGTATTTTATTTAAGCATAAAGAAAACAACATAGCAGAGGAAGCGGCTAACCATTTTTTACAAAACTTAACTCCAGAAATTAAAAAAACCGTCTTAGGTCCCGCTCAACCACTTGTTAATAGAGTTCGTAACAAATATATATGGGAATTATGTGTTAAAATTTCAACACAATCAAATCAATTGCAAATTGCTAAAAAACAACTTGCTCATTATATTGGATTGATACAAGTACATCCAAGATATAAATCAGTACAAATAATAATTGATATTGACCCAAATTAATATAATTATTTACAGTACTCACTTTAATTTTAAGTAACTAACACAAATGTATACTACAAAAAATATATCCCTTAAGCTATATCATAGTTTTGCCAGCAACGAAACAACAAGCGATTTTTCAATTATAACGAGCCAAAATGATATTGTGGCAATTTCTAATTGGAGTAAGCAAAACGATAAGCCATTACTCATTTTAGGTTCAGGGTCCAATGTTTTATTTACAAAGCATTTTGATGGCATGGTAGCTAAAATGGAACTTATGGGCATCAAGAAAATTTCTGAAACGCCTAGCGAAGTTGTATTAGAAGTTGGAGCTGGTGAAAATTGGCATTATTTTGTATGCTACTGTGTTCAAAAAGGTTGGGGTGGTATCGAGAATTTAAGTTTAATTCCTGGCACAGTTGGAGCAAGTCCAATACAAAATATTGGCGCATATGGAGCTGAGGCAAAAGATACTATTAAAAATGTGATAGCATACGATACCATAAATGAAAAATGGGAAATATTCACTAACCAAGCATGTAATTTCGGATATAGATCAAGTTTATTTAAATCGGAAAAAAATAGATATATAATTTCACATGTTCATTTTACGTTACAAAAACAGCCTACATTAAAAACTGATTACGGGGTAATAAGAGAAGTACTACATGAAAGAAATATTAAAAACCCTAGTCTTGTAGATATCTCAAATGCTATCATTCAAATTAGATCCGAAAAATTACCTGACCCAAAAAAAATGGGTAATGCAGGAAGTTTTTTTAAAAACCCAATCATCTCAATTGATCAATTTGAGCAACTGAAAACGGAATTTCCAAACATGATTGCATACCCTATAACTGACACTACTTATAAACTAGCAGCAGGTTGGCTTATTGAAGCTTGTGGATGGAAGGGAATTAGAAATGGCAATGTTGGTTGCTACGCAAAACAAGCACTAGTAATAGTGAGCTATGGAATTGAATCTGGAAAGGAAGTATATGAATTTTCGGAATCAATCATTCAAAGCGTAATTAAAAAATTCGGGATTACACTTGAAAGAGAAGTTAATGTAATAAATTAAATAAATAAGGCTCCGAATTCGGAGCCTTATTTATTATACAAAACTTATTGATTTAATAATTAGCCTTCATGTCAGTTCGGCGATTATTTGCTCTTCCTTTTGATGTTTTATTGGTGTCAATTGGATTTGCATCTGCTACCCCGTCTTTGGTCAAACGATTGGTACCGATTCCTTTTTTAACTAAATACGCATAAACCACAACAGCACGTTTTAAAGATAATGGTTTATTCACTTTTTTAGAACCTGTGTTGTCTGTGTTACCAATGATATCTAAACGAATATTTGGATACTTATTAAGTGCTGCAACAACTGCATCTAACTTTACTAAATTTTTCTTTGAGATGGAAATTTTTCCAATTTCAAATTTGAAATTTTTAGTTACTTCATTTAATAACAATTGAATATCCTCACATCCTCTATTTGCTGCAATACCCGCTTCAGTAGGACATTTATCTTCTTCATCATTTACTCCATCTTTATCTGTATCAGGAATTGGACAGCCACCGTATCTTGTTAATCCAGATACTGTAGGACATTTATCTTGTTCATCATTTACTCCATCTTTATCTGTATCAGGAATTGGACATCCACCATATTTTGCAGTTCCAGCAACATTTGGACATTTATCCAATTCATCATTCACACCATCATTATCGGTGTCTGGTATTGGACATCCAAAATACTTAGCAGTACCCACTTGATTTGGACACTTATCTAAACTATCTACTACCCCATCATTATCCGAGTCAACTTTTAATGGTGCTGGAGGCAATAGCACTGGTTTTTTATCTTTGCCTTTTAAAGTCAATGAATAACTAATTGAATAATTATTATGCTTCTTTGTTAAATAAGAAGTCTCCGCATTATGCGTAGCTTGTATGAATATAAATGAACCTCGATTGGCTTTAATTTGCAAACCTGCACCCATGGGAGCATACGCTGAATAATAATACAAGCGATCCACCCCAACACCAACACCAGCAGTTACATATGGAACAACGGCATTTTCATCGGTCATGAACTTATAGTTTAAACCAAAATCTAATGAGGCATAATCTTTGGCATTAGCTTCTGCAGGTACTTTTAATGATGTATAGTAAGGATACTTTAAAGAAGCAAAATCTAAATTTGCAACAAAATCAACCTTTTTTGTCCACCCTTGAATGTATTGTATACCATAATTTACCGTTGACTTTGTCAATCCCTCCGTATGATTAGTTTGCTTAAAATCTAATAAACCAAATTTCAAGGCAATTGACGCGGGCTTAATTGTTGCAGTATCTTGTGCTAATAAACTATTGGTCAATAGTAAGCACACTATAAATTGTACTATTTTTTTCATATTCATTATTGTTTCTTTTTTGAAATTTTGTTTATGGTAATTTTTCATTTTTCGGATTCTTATTGCTTTTATCCACTGCCTCAATAATCACTTTTACAACACCATCACCATGATTACTCATGGAAAGTTTTTTAGCAGCCACACCACTCAAATCAATTACTCTTCCCTTTTTAAGCATGGAAGGATGCATTCTGTCATTGATTCTTACCAGCACCGACTTCCCATTTTTCATGCTTGTCACACGCACAATGGTATTTAACAAAAAAAGATTAGATGCCGCTGTATACTTGTTATTTTTATAGCGTTCTCCTTTTGTAGTATTTGTGCCATGTAAATTAGCGCTGTAAAAAGTGGCAGTACCTGTTACTTTATTAAAATCAATTTTAATTTTATTAGTATCTATTAACTTATGATATTTTTTAATTAACCCACTATCAATACAATTTTCCACAAAGGGATTTAC